>JAFXDR010000109.1 GCA_017521145.1 Akkermansia sp.
CCCTGGCTTTCTGCAAGACCATCTTCCCGAACGCCGTGGTGCTCAAGCTCTCCGCTCCCGATGCTCTGCACAAGACCGAAATGAAGGGTATCTACCTCAACATCAATGATGAGGCTTCCTTCACCGAAGCATGGGAAGGTCTGTGGGGCTCCATCACCAAGTTCAACCTGAAGGGCGCTTCCGTGCTCATTCAGGAGATGATTACCAAGGCCACCGAAACCATCATCGGTGTGAACAGCGATAAGAACTTCGGCCGCGTCATGGTGTTCGGCACCGGCGGTATCTACACCGAAGTAATGCGCGACACCACCATGCGCATCCTGCCTGCCGATGACTTCACCGACATGATCAAGGAGACCAAGGTCGGCACCATCCTCAACGGTGTGCGCGGTGAGGCTCCCAAGGCCGTAGGCCCGCTGGCCGACACCCTGGCCAAGGTGCAGAAGCTCGTGCTCGAGATTCCCGAAATCACCGCTATCGACGGCAACCCGGTGCTCGTCACCGCCGACCGCGCCGTGGTGGTGGACTTCAAGATGATTCTCAAGTAATCTTCCCGGAAATCCCATTCAAGCAACAGCCCCGCTTTCTCCGGAAAGCGGGGCTGTTGAACTTTGAATGTAGAATTTGAAATTTTGAATGTATGGAATTTCCCTGGCTTTCAGCCCGGATGGTGCAGACTCTTTATCGCTCCGGAAGGAGCAGATGAGTTGAGCGGGACAACTACCGCCCGGCATCTTTTCCCGCATAGCGCTTCTTAAGCGCGAAGAGCACGAGGGTTTGCGTCATGAAAGCCAGAGGGAACACGATGAACCAGTTGTGCACAAAACCTGCCAGCAGGAAAGCGGCCAGCGATATGCCTGAAACCAGCAGCACATAGGGCAGCTGGGTCGATACGTGGCTCAGGTGGTCGCACTGCGCACCGGCGCTGGACATGATGGTGGTATCCGAAATGGGGGAGCAATGGTCACCCGCCACAGCACCTGCCAGACAGGCCGACATTCCAATGAACATGAGCGGGCTGGAGGGGTCGAAGGTGCTCACTACGATGGGGATGAGGATTCCGAAGGTGGCCCAGGAGGTGCCGGTGGAGAATGCCAGCACGGCCGCCACCACAAAGATGACCGCAGGCAGGAAGTTCACCAGCCCGGCGGCGCTGTGCTCCATATGGAAGGCAATGAACTCACGGGCTTCCAGCGCAGAGGTCACATTCTTGAGCGAGGTGGCCAGGGTCAGAATAAGGATGGCCGGCACCATGGCCACAAAGCCCTCGGGGATGCAGCGCATGGCCGCACGGAAACTGAGCACGCCGCGCATGCGGTAGAACGCCATGACCAGCACCAGGGCAATGACAGCCCCCCAGGGCAGGCCCACGGTGGCATCTGTAGCGCTCAGCGCATCGGCAAAGGATTTCCCTTCCAGAATACCGCCCACGTACACCAGGGCAAAGGTCTCCAGCGCAATGAGCAGCAGCACCGGCAGCACCAGATCCACCAGCTTGCCGCGACCGGGTGTGGTGTGCTCCAGCTCCTGCATCACCTGCTCCGGCACCACGGTGTGCAGGTCTCCGTGCTCAATAGCATTGCGCTCATAGCGCGCCATGGGGCCGAAATCGAAGCGCATCAGCACCAGCATGACCACGTAGCTAAGCATCAGCAGCGAATAGAAATTATACGGAATAGCGTGGATGAACAGCTCCAGCCCGTTGTACCCCGTGCCGCTGGAATACTGTGAAACCGCCGCCGCCCAGCTGGAGATAGGCGCAATCATGCACACCGGAGCCGCGGTAGCATCAATGATAAAGGCCAGCTTAGCGCGGGAAACACGCTTGGCATCCGTCACCGGCTTCATCACACTGCCCACGGCCAGGCAATTGAAATAATCATCAATAAAAATCAGAACACCCAGCACAAAAGTGGCCAGCTGGCTGCCAATGCGGGATTTCACGTGCTTCTGCGCCCACTCACCAAAGGCACGGGCCGCCCCGGTCTTGTTAATCATGCAGACAAAGGCCCCCAGAATCACCAGGAAAATAAACACACCCGTGGTATCCTTCATGCCATCCATGAGTCCCTTATTGACCACAAAGTCCACCGTATCAAAGAACGAGAACTGAGTCACAAAACACCCGCCCAGCACCACCCCCGCAAAGAGGGATGAATACACCTCCTTTGAGATAAGCGCCAGCATAATGGCCAGAATCGCCGGAGCCAGCGCCCAGAACGTGCCGCAGAAGGAAGATTTTGCAGCAGGCAGCGCTTCCGCCGCCTCAGTCGTGGCAAGGCTCTGCGCGCCCAGCGCCACAAACGCAATCAGAAGCAGGATAAGAATATTCTTCAATGTATTCCGCATTTTCTATTTCAACAGGTTGCGCTCAAGTTAACATAAAAACCATGCGCTGTCAATCATGATTGCCCGTCGGCTCCTGACAATCACATGTGATTCTGCTGCGGTTTATGTTTGATTTCTCAGCCACAGCGTGCTAGAATAACCGCCGTATGAGCAACTGGGTCACCGCCGTATTCAGCCCCACCGGGGGAACCTCAAAAATTGCCGCCGCCATAGCCGGTTCCCGCATGGGTAGCCGCATCGACCTCTGCGCCCCGGTAGCCCCCCACCCCCTGCCCGCGGGAACCCCGCTGCTGGCCGTGCTCCCGGTCTATGGTGGCCGCCTGCCAGCCATTGCGGTGAAACGCCTGCGCGAAATCCAGGGCAGCGGCAACCCGGCCATTGCCGTGGTGGTCTACGGCAACCGGGCCTACGATGATGCACTGCTGGAGCTCAAAGACGTGCTGACCGCCTGCGGCTGCACCGTAGTTGCGGCCGCTGCCTTCATCGCCGAGCACAGCATTGCCCGCAGCATAGCCACCGGCCGCCCCCATGCGGAAGACCTCGCCAAATGCGTGGAATTCGGAGCCGCAGCCGCAGCCAAGCTCGCCACCAGTATGGAAACGGTGAGCGTGCCCGGCAACCCCGAATACCGGCCGCTGCCGCAAATGCCGGTTACCCCGCATGTGACCGAAGCCTGCGGCGGCTGCGGCATGTGCGTGCGCAAATGCCCCACAGGAGCCATCCCCGCCACCGACCCGCGCAAGACAGATGCCGCCAAATGTATCCTCTGCATGCGCTGCATAGCCCTCTGCCCGCGCAAAGCCCGCATTCTGCCGCCACCCGTGCTGGCCGGATTCACCGCCAGGCTCAACGCCATCGCCTCTGAACCCAGACAACCTGAACTCTACCTCTGATTCCCATGAACGCCATCAGCCCCATCCTGTTTTTTGCCCTCGGCATCGTCCTCAACATCATCTTTATCTACCTCTCCTACCTCATTGCAGCCCGCAAGCAATGCAGCCACGGCAGCATGCTCAAAGCCGCCGCCGTGGTAGCCGCCGCCGCCGCCGTAGTAGCCGGGCTCAGCTGGTGGCTTTCGGAATACATCCCCGCCGGGTGCGACATCATTACCGCCGTGCTGCTCATCTACCACTGCGGCCGCACCATGCTGAAGCTTGAGCTCAAGAAATCCATCGCCGCCGCCGCCACCTATTTCGGTCTCATCCTGCTGGTTGGCATTGTGGGGGCCCTGCTTCTGGTAGCCTGCCTGCCCGCGCAAGGCTGAGAGAATGCGGACTGAAAATATGGGCGCATCCCCCGCAGCCGCCAGATTCTGCAATCGACATTCCCCCATCGGCAATCCCTGCAAATTACAAATTTGCAGGGACTTTTGTTCATTCTGGCTTGATTTTCAAAAATAAACTGGTATAGTCACCGGGACTTATCGACCTCTTGTTATGGAAATCTTCACACAAATCATCGACTGGGCCAACGGCATTCTGTGGACCTACGTGCTGGTAGCCATGCTGATTGGCTGCGCCATCTGGTTCACCCTGCGCTGCAAATTTGTGCAGCTCACCATGCTGCGCGACCTCCCGGTCATGTTCCGCAACTGCACCCACGAAGAACGCGAGGAAGGCGTGGAGCGCATCTCCTCCTTCCAGGCATTCGCCATCTCCATAGCCAGCCGCGTAGGCACGGGCAACCTGGCCGGTGTGGCCGTAGCCATCGCCATGGGCGGCCCCGGTGCCGTGTTCTGGATGTGGCTCATTGCCTTCCTGGGTGCCAGCAGTGCCTTTGTGGAATCCACCCTCGCCCAGCTCTACAAGCTCAAGGGCGAAAAATCCTTCATCGGCGGCCCGGCCTACTACATGAGCATCGGCCTCAAAAAACCGTGGATGGGTGCCATCTTCTCCGTGCTGCTCATCTTCACCTTCGGCTTCGCCTTCAACTCCGTGCAAAGCAACACCATCTGCCAGGCCTTTGAAGAAGCCTTTGCCATCTACCCCTCCTACATGGGCACCGTGCTCACCCTGCTCACCGCCGTCATCATCTTCGGCGGCATCCAGAGCATCGCCCGCGTCAGCAGCATCATCGTACCCTTCATGGCCCTGGGCTACATAGCCCTCGCCCTCGTCATCATCGCCATGAACATCACCGAGCTCCCCGGAGTCTTCGCCCTCATCTTCTCCCACGCCTTCGGCTGGGAACAAGGGCTTGCCGGCGGTGTGGGAGCCGCCATCCAGCAAGGCATCCGCCGCGGGTTGTACAGCAACGAAGCCGGCATGGGTTCCGCCCCCAACGTAGCCGCCACGGCCGATGTCTCCCACCCGGTCAAGCAAGGCAAAGTACAAGCTATCAGCGTATTCAGCGACACCCTCATCATCTGCTCCTGCACCGCCTTCATCATCCTCATCAGCGACCTCTCCGCCGCAGCCGAGGTAAACGGCATCAAGCTCACCCAGGCCGCCATCAGCCAGCACATCGGCCCCTGGGGCAACATAGCCGTAGCCGTAGCCATCTTCCTCTTTGCCTTCAGCAGCGTGCTGGGCAACTACTACTATGGCGAAGCCAACATCCAGTACCTCAGCAAGAAGCCCTGGGCCCTGCTGGTCTACCGCGTCATCGTGGTAGCCATGGTACTCTTCGGCTCCGTCGCCAGCCTCAGCACCGTATGGAACCTGGCAGACCTTTTCATGGGGCTCATGACCATCTGCAACCTCATTGCCATCGTACTACTGGGCAAATATGCCTTCCGACTGCTGGAAGACTACCGAGCCCAGAAGCGCCAGGGCGTCACCGACCCCACCTTCACCAAGGAAAAGATGCCCGATATCGCAGACGACCTGCAGTGCTGGTAAGTTATTCACCTCACATCTGCAATCATGCCCCGCCCTCCCTCATCCGGATGGCGGGGTTTTTGGCGATGAAACAAGCGGGACAAAAGCCCTGGACTGTGACCAGCTTGGTGCGCCCGGGGGAATGAAAACAAGGCCGGGGATTGCTCCCCGGCCTGGTTTCTGGGATTTTTCTCTGCTTTAGAGCTCGCACTGGGCGAGGGTGTCGCAGCAGCAGCAGAAATTGCGGTCGCCGTAGGTATTGTCCACACGGGAGCAGCCGGGCCAGAACTTGTGCAGCAGCTGGCCGGGGGCCGGGTAGGCAGCCTGCTGGCGGCTGTAGGGGTGGGTCCACTCGTCCGCAGTCACAGCCAGGGCGGTGTGCGGGGCGTTCACCATCACGTTGTCATCGGCAGGTACGGTTCCTTCGGCCACGGCGGTCATTTCGCCGTGAATGCCGATCATGGCTTCCACGAAGCGGTCAAGCTCGTACTTGCTTTCGGATTCGGTGGGTTCTACCATGAGGGTATCGTGCACCGGGAAGCTCATGGTGGGGGCGTGGAAGCCGTAGTCCATGAGGCGCTTAGCCATATCATCCACCGAGAGGTGGCTCTTGCCGAGCATGATGGTGGTATCGAGGATGCACTCGTGGGCCACCAGACCGCCTTCGCCCGAGTAGAGGGTCGGGAAGTAGTTCTCCAGGCGCTTGGCCACGTAGTTGGCGTTGAGGATCGCCATCTGGGCGGAGAGCTTGAGCCCCTCGTGCCCCATCATGGCCAGCCACATCCAGGTGATGGGGCAGATGGCGGCAGAACCGTACTCGGCAGAGGAGACGGCGTGCTGCTTCTGGGCATCACCAGCGATGCAGTGGTCAGGCAGGTAGGGGGTAAGGTGCTCAGCGCAGCAGATGGGGCCCACGCCGGGGCCACCGCCGCCGTGCGGCATGGCGAAGGATTTGTGCAGATTGAGGTGGCACACGTCGGCACCGATGGTGCCGGGGTTGGTGAGACCAATCTGGGCGTTCATGTTGGCGCCGTCCATGTAGACCTGACCACCGTTCTCGTGCACAATGCGGCAGAGCTCTGCCACGCCGCTTTCGTACACGCCGTGGGTGGAGGGATAGGTGACCATGAGAGCGGCCAGGTTGTCGCGGTGAGCCTCGGCCTGCACCTTGAGGTCAGCGGCATCGATATTGCCCTTCTCATCGCACTTCACCGGCACCACAGTGAAGCCGGCCATGGCGGCGGAGGCGGGGTTGGTGCCGTGGGCAGAGTTGGGGATGAGGCACACGTTGCGATGCCCCTGCCCCTGGGCCACCTGGTAGCGGTGGATGGTGAGCAGACCGGCATATTCACCAGCGGCGCCGCTGTTGGGCTGCAGGGAAACACCGTGGAAACCGGTGACGGTGGCGAGCCACTGCTTGAGCTGTTCGAGCATGGCGCGCATGCCCTGGCACTGATCCACCGGGGCAAAGGGATGCAGGGTGGCAACTTCCGGCCAGGTGATGGGCATCATGATGGCAGCGCAATTGGCTTTCATGGTGCAGGAGCCCAGCGGAATCATGGCTTCGTTGAGCGCCAGGTCCCTGGCCTCCAGGCGGTGGATGTAGCGCATCATCTCGGTTTCGGAGTGGAAGGCATTGAAGCACTTCTCGGCGCAGAAAGCACTGGTGCGGGTGAAAGCGGCATCCCACACGGGAGCTTCCGGCATGCTCTTGCAGCAGGGCTTCTCCAGACCCAGAGCCTTGCAGAGAGCCTTCACATCGCAGCAGGTGGTAGTCTCATCGAAGGAGACGGAGATGGTATCGGCATCGACCAGGCGGATGTTGTAGCCGGCTTCCAGAGCAGCGGCCACCATTTCAGCAGCCTTGCCGGGAACCTTCACCTGCACGGTGTCAAAGAAGTTGGCAGCACCCAGGGTGTAACCGGCCTTGGTAGCGGCAGCAGCGAAGCCGGCGGCCAGCTTGTGGGCGGTGAGAGCCACATTCCTGAGCCCCTCCGGCCCCTGGTACATGGCGTAGAAGGTGCAGAGCAGCGCGGTGAGCACCTGGGCGGTGCAGATGTTGGAGGTAGCCTTCTCTCGGCGGATGTGCTGTTCGCGGGTCTGCAGAGCCAGGCGGTAGGCGGGCTTGCCGTCCTTATCCACCGAAAGGCCGATGTAGCGGCCGGGCAGCTTGCGCTTGAGGGCATCGGTGCAGGCCATGTAGGCTGCGGCGGGGCCACCATAGCCCATGGGAATACCGAAGCGCTGGGTGGTGCCCACGCACACATCGGCACCGAAAGCGCCGGGGTCCTTGAGCACGGTGAGAGCCAGCAGATCAGCAGCCACCACGCAGAGCACCTTGGCGGCGTGGCACTTGGCGAAAAATTCCGCATAGTCCTCCACAGAGCCGGCGTTGTCCGGGTACTGCACGAGCACGCCGGCCAGGGTCGGGATAGAGGCGGGGTCGAAGCTCTTCCAGTCACCCACAATCAGATTCACGCCAGTGGTCTCGCAGCGGGTGCGGATCACGTCGATAGTCTGCGGGAAACAGGTATCGGCCACGAAGAAAGTATCACTCTTGCGCTTGGAATCAATGCAGAGGTGAACCGCTTCTGCAGCGGCGGTGCCTTCATCGAGCATGGAGGCATTGGCCACGGGCAGACCGGTGAGCCCGGCAATCATGGTCTGGAAATTCATGAGCATTTCCAGACGCCCCTGGGCGATTTCCGGCTGATAAGGGGTGTAGGCGGTGTACCAGCCCGGGTTCTCATACACATTGCGCTGAATGACGGCGGGCATGTAGGTGCCGTAGTAGCCCTGGCCGATGAGGCTGTGCACGGGCTTGTTGGCAGAAAGCACCTTGCGCAGGACCTCCAGAGCCTCTTGTTCTGCCATGGGGGCAGGCAGGTCGAGCGGGGCTTTCAGGCGGATATCAGCCGGCACGATGGCATCGGTCATTTCATCCAGGCTGGAGAAACCGATAACCTGGAGCATCTCCTGCACATCGGCTCCGGTGGAGCCCATGTGGCGCGGCGCAAAGGGAGTTTGTGCGGTAATCATAGTATCAATGAATTATGCTTTTAGTAAAAAAAGAAAAGGCCGCATTTCCCGGTGAGGAAATGCGGCCGGAAGCCAGGTTACTTGCAGAACTCCTCGTAAGCGGCGGCATCCATGAGCTCATCCAGCTCGGAGGGGTCGCTGAGCATGATCTTGCAAATCCAGCCCTCGCCGGTGGCATCGCTGTTCACCGTGCCGGGCTCGGCATCGAGCGTCTCATTCACTTCCACCACCTCACCGGAAACGGGGGTGTACACATCGGAAGCAGCCTTCACGGATTCCACCACGGCGATGCTGTCCTCCTTGGAGAAGGTATCGCCCACGGAGGGGAGGTCAACGTATACCACGTCACCCAGTTCGGACTGGGCGTGGTCGGTGATGCCGAGGGTCACGATACCGTCAACGATGGGGCTGATCCATTCGTGCTCGGAGGAGTACTTGTATTCTACGGGATTGCTCATATTCGTATAAATGGGGGGGGATGGGGGTTACTTCTTGAGGAAGGGTTTCTTGACGATGATGGCGGGAACGGCCTTGTTGCGCACCATCACATTCACTTCGGTACCGACCTTGCCAAGAGCGGTGGGCACATAGGCCATGCCGATGCCCTTGCCCAGGGACGGGGAAAGAACGCCGCTGCAAAGCTCGCCCAGCGGGGTGCCGTCCGGCAGCTGCACTTCGTAGCCATGGCGGGGCGGAGCTCCCTTGCCGGTGTATTCGATAGCCACCAGGGCGGTGGGACGGCCCTCGGCCTTCTGGGCACGCAGCACATCCACGCCGATGAATTCCTTGCTGAGGTCGCAGCACCAGGAAAGGCCGGCCTCAAGCGGTGTCTTTTCAGGAGAAAGGTCGCTGCCGTTCAGGGAGTAGCACATTTCGAGACGCAGGCTGTCGCGGGCACCCAGACCGCAGGGCTTGGCGCCGCAGTCCATCACCTTCTCGAACCACTTCACGCCCTTATCCGCAGGGCAGAAGAACTCATAGCCGTTTTCGCCGGTGTAGCCGGTGCGGCAGACCACCACGGCATCGCCATCGCTCTCGAACATCAGGATACCATTGCGCACAGGCAGCTGCACGCCGGGGCAAAGCCTGGCAAAAACCTCCTCGCAGCTGGGGCCCTGCACCGCCAGGCCCACGTAATCGGCACTCTTGTTCACCAGGGAGATACCCTCCGGCTTGTGAGCCGTGAGCCAGGCGTAATCTTCGTCAATCATAGAGGCATTCACCACCACGAAGAAATTATCCTTGCCCAGCTGGTAGATGATGAGGTCATCAATCACGCCGCCCTTTTCGTTGAGCATGATGGAGTACTGCCCCATGCCGTCCACCAGTTTGTTGAGATTGTTGGTGAACATGGTGTTGAGCCACTCGGCTGCACCCTCACCGCTGACCAGGAACTGGCCCATGTGAGAGATATCAAACACACCGCAGGCGCTGCGCACGGTGTTGTGCTCATCGATAATGCCCGTGTACTGCACTGGCATATTCCACCCTGCAAAGGGTACCATCTTGGCTCCGAGTGCCACGTGCTTGTCACACAGGGGCGTGCTCTTGATTGATTCGGCGTTCATGCGGCGGCGATTGTACTCCCAAAGTGCACTTGCGTCAAGCTTGTATACCTGAGGAATCCCACTTTTGCGCGTATGCAGACACACACGTGTGAAGATTTGTGACAATTTTGCCAGAAAATGGATTTTACTTGAAATTAACAAGCAGACATGGTAAAAAAACGCATCTCTATATGGACACTACATACTACGTCATTTATGGTATGCTGCTCCTGCTCTCGGTCTTCGGCCTGGTCGTGGGTGTGAGCAATGACGCCTGCAACTTCCTGAACTCCTCGCTGGGCAGCCGCTCAGCCACTTACACCGGAGCCGTGGCCGTAGCCGCCGTGGGTGTGCTGCTGGGAGCCTCTTTCTCCAGCGGCATGATGGAAATCGCCCGCAGCGGCGTTTTCATTCCCAGCATGTTCACCTTCCATGAGGTGATGATTCTCTTCCTGGCGGTGATGGTGGCCAATGTCATCCTGCTGGATATCTTCAACACCCTGGGTCTGCCTACCTCCACCACCGTTTCACTCATCTTCGCCTTGCTGGGCTCTGCCCTGGGCATGGCCTACTTCAACATCGGCGATGGCCCCGGCTCCCTGGCAGACTACATCAACACCGATAAGGTCTTCTTCATCGTCTCGGGCATTTTCTGCTCGGTCGCCATTGCTTTCACCGTAGGCACCGCGGTGATGTGGTTCTCCCGCCTGCTCTACTCTTTCCGCTTCCAGCGCATGTACCGTCTCATCGGCCCGATCTGGTGCGGTTTTGCTTTCACCGCCATTACCTACTTTGCCGTGTTCAAGGGGCTCAAGACCAGCCCGGTCATGAAGGGTGCCTTCATGGATATGGTGGATGCCAACCTGGGTCTGGCCGTGCTCTGCGCCTTTGTCATCTGGACCATCATTGCCGCCATTCTGCAGTATGGGCTCAAGATGAACACCCTGCGTCTCACCGTGCTGGCCGGCACCGGCGCCCTGGCTCTGGCCTTTGCCGGTAACGACCTGGTGAACTTCATCGGCGTGTTCATGGCTTCGCAATCCACCATGGAACTGGGTGAAGCCCACCTGGCCGCCGGCGGCGAC
>JAFXDR010000013.1 GCA_017521145.1 Akkermansia sp.
TACGTGGCCCAGCGCATTGATGAGCTGATGGATGGCGGCATTGCGGGCAAGGATATCGCCATCCTCTACCGCGCGCACTTCCACAGCATGGATGTGCAGATGGAGCTCACGCGCCGCCACATCCCCTTCCGCATCACCAGTGGCCTGCGCTTCTTCGAGCAGGCCCATGTGAAAGACGTGGTGGCTTTCCTGCGCCTGCTCTGCAACCCGCGCGATGAGATTGCCTTCCGCCGCATCGTGAGCACCTTCCCCCGCGTGGGCGAAGCCACTGCCGGCCGCATGTGGGCCCAGTGGCTGGCCGCCTATGAAACATGGGCTGCCGCCCACCCGGGTGCCATTGCCCTCACCGAACCGCACTCGGTCCTCATGGAAACGGCGGTCAAGGTGGCACCCGCCATCAAACCGCACTGGGCCGCCTTCCTGAGTCTCATGGACAGCCTGCACCCCGCCGACCACACCCTGCTGCCCGCGGAGCTGGTGCACGCCGTGCATGCCTACCTGGTGCCCTACCTGAGCCACGCCTACGATAACTACGATGAACGCGCTGAAGACCTGGCCCAGCTGGCACGCAATGTGGGCCAGGAGGAGAACCTGGAGGAATTCCTGGCGCAGATTGCCCTGCTGAGCGAGGTGGATACCCCCACCGCACAGGACGATGACTGCGTGACACTGAGCACGATTCACCAGGCCAAGGGGCTGGAGTGGAAAGTGGTATTCATCATCTTCCTGGGCGAAGGGCAGTTCCCCCACCGCCGGGTGATTGAAAGCGGCAGTACAGCTGATATTGAGGAAGAGACACGCCTGTTCTACGTGGCGGTGACCCGCGCGCAGGACCAGCTCTACCTCTCCTTCCCGCGCTACAACGGGCGCAGCTACGATGCACAATTCTGCCCGCCCTCGCGCTTCCTGACCACCATGCCGCTGGAGCTCATGCAGCTCTGGTCTGCCACCTGATAATCCCTCATGCGGCAGCTGCGCTTTCATACCACAGCGCAGCTGTGGTATTTACATACACCGGCGGAGACAGTGTAATTCATTGAGCCCCGCTTGCGGGGCGACTGATTACCGCTGCATGAGCAGCGGTACTGCCGTTTTTGCAACTGGAAAAAAACAGCAAACATTGGGATATAAAAAGCATCGGCAACAAGTCGGCCCTGCGGGCCTCAATGAATTACCGCTTTGCGTGTATGTAAATACGCCCATGCAGGCGTATGAAAACACAGCTGCCGCTGTGTATGAAATACCGCCTGCGGCGGTATGAAAGCGGCACATTGTGCCGCATGAATATGCGAGGCTACCTGATAGCACAAATCTACTTGTTTTGAAACATTAACGTGTGGTAGCCGGTCTACACGGCAACCATGAAAGCATCATCACTCTGCTACATGTTGGCGGCCACAGCCGTGGCCGGGTCGGCCGGGGCGCAGGCTGCTCCCCAATATCTGGATACCGCCTTTGGCTGGAATCCGGAATTCATTGAAATCATAGCCATGGGCCCCGTGAGCCCGCAACCGCAGCATGCGCGGCGCCACCTGGGTGTGCCCACTTCACCGGAGGTCATCCAGCAGACCCGCATGCACGATGAAGACCAAAGCAAGGCACGCTGCCACGGCTGGCGCTTCATGCCCGCCAGTCCCCAGAAATTCATGCCTTATCTGGACAGTCTGTTCGTGCCGGGTAATACCTGTGTGGAACCCGGCGGCTGGTTTGACTCCAGCCCCCTGGCCCGCGGTGCACAGGGCGTGAAATCCGCGCTGAGCGACATTGGCCTGCAGTATGACCTGACCATGAGCTACAACTACGCCGCCGTGCACCCGAAACCCCGGGGACAGCAGGGCGAATTCTCCTCGTTCAACCATTCACTCACCGGCACCTGGTTCCTGGCCAAGGATTGCGACAACAGCCAGGGCGTATTCCTCACCTTTGAAGCCGACTGGGGCCAGGGTACCAACTTCAGCGAGCGTCACCGCAGCGCCCAGCACACCCTGGGCTCACTGAGCGACCCGCAGGCCAGCCTGCGCGGCAGCAAGGGCGTGTTTGTACCTCAGGTGGCACTGGGCTACAGTGGTTTCCAGGGCAAGTGGGTAGCCATGGCCGGTACGCTGGATTTGAGTAACTACCTGGACCAGAACGCCTACACCCCCGGCTGGTCAAGCGGTGGCCTGCTCAACCAGAGCTTCGGTAACAACCCCAGCCTGCCGCTGACCTGGGGCAACCTGGGATTCCTGACCGCCTGGCAGCCCTGCAACGGCTTCTATGCCATGTATGCCACCACCAGCACCAATACCCAGGTGAACCACAACCCCTTCAGTGACCTGAGCTCCAATTACTGGATGCACATTGCCGAAATGGGCTTTATCTTCGATGATGTGATGGGGCTGGGCGCGGGCACCTACCGCCTGCAGTATACCATGATTGACAACGGCGGCGACTGCGGTCTGGGCGGTGGCATCAACATCCAGCAGCAGCTGGGCAAGAACTCCCCGCTGGGCTTCTTCACCCGCGCCGGCTTCATGGATCAGGATGCCGCTGCCGTGACCGGCACCAAGGCATGCGCCTCTGCTGGTCTCATGCTCCAGGGGCCCTTCTCCCGGAGCGGCTGGGGCAGCCGCAGCAACTATGAAAACATCTCCTTCGGCTTCCTGTGGCAGCGCGCTGCTTCCGACCAGAAACCCATGCAGCACAAGGATGAATACGGGCTGGAGCTCAGCATGGTGATGCAGGTTACCCCCACCTTCTACCTGCAGCCGGATTTACAGTACATCTTCAACCCCATTCACGCGACAGATGGCGATGATGGCGCCTTTGTGATGCAGGTGCAAGGTGTATTCAAATTCTAAACTCCCCCCGGGCATACCCGCAACAAAAATCCCCGGCAGATTCATTCCGCCGGGGATTTTCAAATTTGATTAACTGAGAATCAATTAGTTGCCACGCACCGTGGTGGTGTAGGTGGTGATGATACCCAGGATGGAGTAGATGTGCTCATCAACCGTGCTCACGGAGGAGATACCACCGTTGCGCTTGGCGGCAGCGATGGAGGCATCGCCGGTGGCTACAAGACCCAGGATGGTCTGGGACTGGGAGGTACCCACGCGGGAACCACCGCCGGAACCAACGGCCACGGGAGCCTTCACGTCGGTGAAGAGAGAGCCAACACGGGGAGCGCCGCAGCTGCTCAGCACAACGGCAGCAGTGGCAAGAAGGGTAAGAACGAGCTTGCTTTTCATAATTGATAGATTGTAATTTAAGGTTAATTTGTGAGCATCAGCATACTCATACCGCGCTCACCGTGGTACACTACAACATTTTTCCGGTCATGGCAATAAAAAAGTTATTCATGCTGCCAATTAGACATAAAAAAGCCTCACCAGCGGTTAACTGGTGAGGCATCTGTTAACATGGAAAGGCTGTTTACTTGCCGAAGGCGGTCTTGTACACGCCCAGCACCTCATCCCAGGTGCAGGGGCGGGGATTGCCACCGGTGCACACATCGGCCATGGCGGCATCCGTCAGGGCTTCCAGGTCTTCCTCCTTCACGCCGATTTCGGCCAGCGTCTGGGGAATGTTCACATCGATGGAAAGCTGCTTCACAGCATCGATAGCAGCCTTGCGGTATTCCTCCTGGCTCATGGAATCCACACCCTGCACACCCATGGCACGGGCGATTTCGCGGAACTTCTCACCGGTGTAGGGAGCATTGTACTCCATCACATAGGGCAGGAGCACGGCATTGGCCACGCCGTGGGGGGTGTTGTAGAAAGCGCTCAGGGGGTGAGCCATGCCATGCACCACGCCCAGACCCACATTGGAGAAAGCCATGCCGGTCATGTACTGGCCCAGAGCCATGCCCTCGCGGCCATCGGGGTCGTTCTCCACGGCCTTGCGCAGGTTTTTGGCAATGAGTTCCACAGCCTTGATGTTGAGCGTATCGGCCAGTTCCCAGGCAGCCAGGGTGGTGTACCCCTCAATGGCGTGGGTCAGGGCATCCATACCGGTGGCGGCGGTCAGCCCCCTGGGCATGGAGCTCATCATATCCGGGTCAACCACGGCTACCACGGGGATATCGTGCGGGTCAACGCACACGAACTTGCGGCGCTTGGCTTCATCGGTAATCACGTAGTTGATGGTGGTCTCGGCAGCGGTGCCGGCGGTGGTGGCCACAGCAATGACGGGCACACACTTGTTCTTGGTGGGGGCCAGGCCTTCCAGGCTCACCACATCGGCAAATTCGGGGTTGTTGATGATGATGCCGATAGCCTTGGCGGTATCCTGCGGGGAACCACCGCCGATGGCAATCATATAGTCAGCGCCGGCAGCCTTGAAAGCGGCCACACCGCCATTCACCACATCCACACTGGGATTGGCCTTCACCTTGTCGTAAATCTCGTAGGCGCAACCAGCGGCTTCAAGCAGGGTGGTCACCTTGGCCACCACGCCGAACTTCACCAGATCAGCATCGGTCACAACCAGAGCCTTGGTGAAACCACGACCCTTGACTTCGGTCACGATAGCCTCCACAGCACCGTGGCCGTGGTAGCTCGTCTCATTCAGAATAAAGCGTTTTGCGGACATGCCATTTACTTTAACAGGTTTTCATCCTAAAGCAATGATAAAATGAGTCAATATAAGAGCGAGCACATGTGAGTAAAGTTGAATCGCAGTTACTACCGCTTCGAGCAGTAAAAGGCAAGCGCTGAGATAAATCTCAGCGCTTGTTCTCAGTTTTCCTGTGCGCAGCACAGCTAATCCTGCACATTCAAAATCCTGAATTCAACATTCAAAATCCCTTTCACTCTATCATGCCTTGCTGTTGCAGGAGGGCATCGGGGTTCGGATCGCGCCCCATGAAGGTGCGGAAGGATTCCGACTCCGCCCGGCTGCCACCGGTGGAAAGCACGGCGCGGCGGAAATCTGCCCCCGTGGCAGTATTGGTGGGGCCTTCTTTCTCAAAGCGGGTAAACGCATCGGCCGCAAGCACTTCTGCCCACTTGTAGGAGTAGTACCCAGCCGCATAACCTGCCGAAATGCAATGGCTGAGACAGCGCATAATGGAGGGTACACCCTTTGTCAGCGGCAGAGTCCAGGGGTCGAGCACCGCGCGGGTGGCCTCGTCCAGATTCCGGCCACGGAACTTGGAATCATAGTTCATGTGCATCTCCAGGTCGAGCTTGGCCATGCGCAGCTGGCTCATGGCATCCATAGCCGGCATGAAGAAGCGGCTCTCCTGCAACTTGCGCAGCAGCTCCGCAGGCAAGGCTTCATTGGTTTCCCAGTGGCGGGCATAGGCGGTCACCCCTTCGGGAATCCACACCCAGTTTTCATTCAACTGGCTGGGCAGCTCCACAAAATCGCGGGACACGCGGGTGCCGGTGTGCGAGGTGAGCTCCGCATCGCCCAGCAGGCTATGCAGAGTGTGGCCGAATTCGTGGAAGAGGGTGAGCACATCCAGGTGAGTGAACAGGGCGGGCTTATCTGCCGTGGGCGATTTGAGGTTGCACACCAGCACCACCAGGTGCGGCGGGCGGGTATCGCCCTGTCTGCCATGGTGGCGCAGCCCCATGACCCAGGCACCATCGCTCTTATTGCTGCGGGGGTGCAGATCCAGGTAGAACGACCCCATGTGGCGTCCGGTAGCAGCATCGTGCATAGCGTAGAGCTTCACCTCCGGAAGCCACACTTCGTGAACCCCGGCAGGCAGTTCCTCGCCCGGCTTCAGGCAGGCGGTGGGCAGCTCGCTGATGCGGATGGCATACAGGCTTTCAAAGATGGAGAACATACCAGCCAGCACATTCTCCTTCTTGTGGTAAGGGCGCAGTTCATCCGAATCAAAGCGGCAGGCTTCCTCGCGCAGCTTCGTCATGTAGTAATTGGTATCCCAGGGGTTCAGGCGACTCACGCGCTCTCCCTTGAGCCTGGAGACATAATCGAGCAGCGCATTCACCTCGCGGTCAAAATGGGGCTTCACCTTGTGCATCATATCATCCACAAAGGAAAGCGCGTTCTCCCCGCTGCCCACCATGCGGCGGGCGGTGGCCAGATCGGCATATGTGCCGAAACCCAGCAGAGTAGCCAGTTCACTGCGCAGCTCCATGACCCGGTGCACCACCGGAGCATTGTCGAACTGAGCGGTGTTGCCCTCAGTGCAGCGGCCCTCCCAGCACAGGCGGCGTGTTTCCTCCACCTCGCACTTACGCAGCACATCGCCCACGCTGGCGAAATCCAGCGTGATGAGCCAGCAGGGTTTTTCCGGAGTGCCGAATCCGCGCTCATGAGCCTTAGCCGCGGCGCGGGAGAGCCAATCCTCGCTCAGCCCCGCCAGGCGGCTCTTATCGTCAATCACGAGCTGCCAGGCATCCACCGAGTCCTTGCAATTCTTATCAAACTGCAGGCAGAGCTCCGCCAGCTCCTTCTCAATCTGCATCTTGCGGGCCTTCTTATCGGCAGGCAAATCGGCACCGCTATCCTTAAACGAATCGACCACCTGCTGCACAAAACGCTGGCGGGCAGCAGAAAGGCTGCGCACCCACGGGCAGCTGGCAGCATGGCGAATCACCGCCCACAGGCGCTCATTGGCTGCCACGGAAGAGCTGAACTCTGCCGTGAGCGGAGCCACCTCTGCCTGGGCGGCTCGCACCTCAGGGGTATCCATCAGGCTGAACAGGTGGTAAAGCAAGCCCTCAGCCGTGGCGAGCTCGTGCTCCATCTGTTCATACGCACCAAAAGTATTCTCCCAGGCAGCCTCTGCCGGCTGCACCTGGCAGATGGCTTCAATGCGCTGGCGCGCACGCTCTATCGCCAGGCGGATATCAGCCACGCCCTGCTGCGGGGTCAATCGCGACCAGCGGGGATATCCTCCCCCCCATTCCAGGAAAGGATGCTGCTCTGCCGCCAGAACAGGCAACGGAGCTTCAGTCTGCTGAGCCGGCAGCGGAGCTGTGCATGCCCATGCCGCTGCCGTGAGAAAAAGAGACCGCAATTTCATACAACCAAACTATACGCGCGCGCAAGGAACATTCTTTCAATTGATGGTCAGGCAATCAAAAAAATATTAACCGCGCTGCTCCAGATAGCGGCGCACCACAGCAGCCACCGTTTCAGCAGCGCCGGGCATGGCAATTCCCAGCTGCCCGGTAAGGCGTGCATTGCTCATGCCGGTATAGCGCGGGCGGGGCTCGCGGAAAAAGGGAACTTCATCCAGTTTCTGCTGTGCAATGGCAGGAGCTGCAGGCAGAGCCCCCTGCTCCACCGCCGCCTGCAGAGCCAGCGTGGCGCAGTGCCACCAGCTCAGCGGCTCGCCGCCGCTGCACACATGGATGATACCGGCATAATCCCCCTCGCCCAGCGCCAGGGCCGCACGGGCAATATCGGCAGCATCCGTAGGCAGTGATACCTTATCAGCCACGGCAGCCAGCTCCTGCCCGGCCAGCGCCTTTGCCACACTGCTTTCGATAAATGAGGGTTTCTGCGGGTTGCCGCACACCCAGGAAACGCGCGCCACCACGGCAGTGGGCAACGCCTCCAGCACCTGCAGCTCACCCTCGCGCTTGCTTTCGGCATACCAGTTGATGGGGCGGCACCTGGCCGATTCATCCTTCACCCCCGGGCGGCGGCCACAGAGCACATAATCGGTGGAAAGATGCACAAAGCGAGCCCCGGTGTGGCGGCAGGCCAGCGCCATGGCAGCCGGAGCCACCGCATTCACCAGGTGCGCCTGCAAGGGGTCATCGGCACAGGCCTCCAGCCCGCTGATAGCAGCGCAATTCACCACCAGCTGCGCCCCACAGCCCAGCACCAGGTCGCTCACCTGCTCCGCCTGCTCCAGCGGGCAATCCGCATGCGCCGGAGCCAGCACCTCATACCCCGCCTGCTCCGCAGCAGCCTGCAGCACCTGCCCGGTGCGCCCACTCGCGCCAAAAATAAGAATGCGCCTGCCCATGCATGCAGCCTACCACAGCTGCCCCTCTCACGCAAGAATTTAAGCTGAACTGCACTCCGCAATCGCTGATAGTTTTTTAAGTGCGATGTACTCAGCATCAGGAACCGGCACCTCGTTAATACACTATCGACCAGCAGGTGAAAACATTTCCAACACCTGAATCCGACAGACCAGATGAAACACCCGGCATCAGCACCTCTAAGAAGATAATTCTTTAATTCGTTCAATATAAATATGTTTTAAACATTAAACTTTACATCACTTTTAAAAAGCGATATACTGCGCGAGGCAGCCAGGAAAATCCATATAAATACTGGTTATCCCAGGATTTACCCTAACACGTGCTGTTTTCAACTTCAAATTTCATATGCTGTTCAACACTCCGGAATTCTGCGGTTTCTTCATATTATCCGCCCTGCTGACCTATATCCTGAACCATTTTTATCTCATCCGAACCCGTAATCTCTCCCTGCTAATCATCTCATATGCATTTTATGCGAATCTGCACCTGTACTACCCGATACTCCTTTTGTATGTAACCGTTATAGCGTACATAAGCGGCAGATTACTTACAGGAAAGCCCTGCAGCTCCAGCACTCGCAAATGGATTACAGGTGTCTCCGTCATTCTTTCCCTGATTCCTCTGACTACATTAAAATACGCACCCGCGTACACAGACAGCCTCTGGTTGCCAGTAGGCTTATCCTTCTTCACCTTCCAGGCACTTACCTACACGCTGGATGTATACCGCAACAAAATTACAAACCCTTTTTCACTGCTGGATGTTGCGCTGTTCACCGCATTTTTCCCCACCCTGCTCTCAGGCCCCATTGAACGAGCCCGCAACCTCATTCCTCAGTTGCAGCAACATTTCCCCATCACCTGGGCGAACACTATCATGGGTGCCCAGTATTTTGCCTGGGGCATGTTCAAGAAAATCGTCATAGCAGACCGAATCGCCGAATGGGTAGACCGGATTTATGCCCACGGCCTTACCGAAAGCGGCAGCACACTGGCCATCACAGCCGTGCTGTACAGCATCCAGATATACTGCGATTTCAGCGGCTACGCCTCCATGGCTATCGGCTGCGGCCGCATGCTGGGAATACGGCTAATGGAAAACTTCAATTTCCCCTATTTTGCCTCTTCCATCAAAGATTTCTGGCGCCGCTGGCACATTTCCCTTACCAGCTGGTTTACGGAATACGTCTACATCTCGCTGGGTGGTAACAGGGTCTCGAAAATACGCTGGGTCTTTAATATATCCGTTGTCTTCCTGCTCAGCGGCATCTGGCACGGAGCCACCTGGTCATTCGTCATATGGGGTGCTATTCATGGCGTGCTGTACCTCATCGAACACTTTAGCAACTTCAGGGATAAATGGGGCATTTACCGGGTGTTTGTTTTCATCAGCGTTACTCTGGCCTGGGTATTCTTCCGCATCCCCGACACAGAGCTCGCCTGCAGCATGATTGCCAAAATGTTCACCGGTCCCTGGCTGCCTTTTGGAATTATGGCGTACATGGAGCAAACCGTTCTGGCCATGTGCCTGCTGACCATCATGTTCATCGGGGTGGAATTCGCTTTATACAAACAATGGTATTCCCGACATTGGTTATTCCAGGCTATCTGTTTTGCCTGTCTGCTTGTCACAACGGCGCTTTTCGCCGTAAGTTCTGAGAAATTTGTCTACTTCCAGTTCTGATTGTATGAAAAACATCATGTTCAAAATCGCCATCTTCCTGCTTCTTTTTCTGGGTCTGGACTGGGGCGTTTCCACCATCCTCCGCATGGGCATGGAGCGCTATTACGGCATCAATCAGGATGCCGAAATTCTCATCATCGGTCACTCCCACATGATGAAAACCTGCAATAAGGTAAAATTAGAACAGGGACTCAACAGGAAAATCGCCAAATATTGCCGTGAAGGGGTTCTGATAGAGCAACGCCACAAGATGGTGCAGCATTTCCTGCTGCACCAGAAGAACCACACCGTCCCCTATGTTCTCTATGGGGTGGATCCTCACATGTTCAACCACAGTAATGCTTTAAGCACCAATTCATACAAACTCTTCTATCCCTTCATGGAAACACCTGCCATGGATGAATACGTCCGGCAGGAGGCATCTTTGTGGGATTACACCCTGCACAAATACATACGCTCCACCCGGTACTCCGATACCGCCATTTACCGCTCAGCGAGGGGCTGGCTTAACCACTGGGAAAGCCTGGCGAGTGGAGTCATCAGCAATGAAAAATGGA
>JAFXDR010000110.1 GCA_017521145.1 Akkermansia sp.
GAAACGGAATACCAGCGGCCCCAGCTCTGCACTCTGCGGATTCACAAATCTATTTTTAGCACAGCCCCACCAGAGTATCAAGGTGAATGACACGATGGAGATTGAGGATTGGCTGTCGGCAATTGACTCTTGAAGAGTTTTCTTGAATCCGGTGAGGAAATATGCTAGAGTGGCACCACTCCCATGAATACACCTGAACGCATCTTCCTGGGCTGGGACAGCCCCGCCATTGAACTCGTTGCAGCAAAACTTCTCGATGGCCTGAGTATCCCGGACACCGCCGCGCAATACCGCCGCGCCACCGTGGTAGTCCCCACTGCGGAGAGCGGACGCCGGCTGCGTGAATACATGGCGGAAAAGGCCGGCAAGTCGCTCCTGATGCCAAAGATTACGCTGGCCGGGCAACTCATCCCCACAGAGGGAGAAAACACTCTTTCCGAAACAGAAGAGCTGACGGTCTGGCTCCGAGTGATCGAAGCCATCAGCCAGGATGCGCTGAATCAATACGCCCCGCTTATCCCGTACCGTCCGGAAGTACATGTTGAGAAATGGGCGGTGGGCGTTGCACACAAACTCATGGCTCTGCGGAACCGGATGGAACAAGAGGGCATCACCTACCACTATGTAACCGGGCAGCTGGCAAAAATGGAAACCGGCATTTCTAACACGCTGGCTTCGCTTCCGGAGGAGGAAGAGCATGCAAACCAACGCCGCACCCTGGCATCGCAGCGCACCGTGCTGCAGAATGAGCAGAAGCGCTGGGTGACTCTCGGGCGTGTGCTCCGGGAGGCAGACGCACTTGCCAAAACGCTCTTCCCCTCAAAAACACTCCCGTCCGAGGTGAGAAAGAAGAAACTGGAGAATATCGCCTGGCCGGGACAGTGCCGATTGATTATTCTAGCCTGTGTTCCCGAACTATCCACCCAGCTGCAGCACTATCTCAGCAGGCTGCACGGACTCGATGGCGGAGAGGTTCAGATATGGGTTCATGCCCATGAGGACGAAAAGCCCCATTTCGATACCTTTGGTCGACCGATGGAAGAAGACTGGACTGAGCGAGAGATTCGCATCCCGAATGCCTTTGTCTACCCCGGCAACGACCCGGACAACGTGGACAACGAAGCCTCAACTATCCACCTGGTGAACGATGCCGAAGCCATGGCAGAGGAAGCACTCCGCCTGGCAGGGGGCTGCACATCCCGCGAAGCAGTACTGGCAGTGTGCGACGACGATTTCTCCCCTGCTCTCCTGAACACCTTTGCCGACGCCGGATGGCAGCTCAACATGCCGGAAGGACGCAGCGCCATGTCCACCGACCTGGGGCGTCTGGCTTCCCAGCTCGCAGATGCCTGCGATGCCCGGGAAAATCTTCCCCTCTGGAGCGATGAAGACGAAGCTGTTACCAACAACGGAACACAGGGACTCGAGGCCTTTGCAGCCTTGCTCTGTAATACTGCCCTGCAACAGGCGTGGGCAGACGATGTCCAGGCTCTCACCGGACTGCAGGAACATGTGGAAAACATCCGCATGCTCCTCCTCCCCGGCAGCGAAAGAGCATTGCTTCAGATGCTCAAGAATCTCCCCACGGTAAGCAAGGGCTACAAATCCATTGAGAAACTGCAAAAGGGCCATAGCGATGCCTATTTCTCCTACGCCGACAAAGTTTCCAGGCTCATCACCGCCCTGTGCAGTGAGAAACAGGCCAGCCAGCTTGAAATACTGGCGAAAGCGCTGGAAGCAAAGCACACCGAGGGCTCGGCAAAGCCCCTTGCCAGATCAATTGCCAGGCAGATGAAGGCATGCGCCATGCAGGGAGACAAGCTTCCCTCCCGCCTTTGCACCATGGAGCTTCTGCGCCGCAGGGTGGAGGACAAAGTGCGAGGGCCGGCACTTTCAGAACGCAATTTCAGCGTTGGCGACATCCTGGGCTGGCGTGAACTTGCCTACACCCGGGAAAGGCAGGTTATTCTGGCAGCCATGCATGATGGCTGCATACCCGAACCTGTGCCGGAAGATGATTTCCTGCCGGAATCCCTCTGCCAGGAGCTGGGAATCCGTCACGAAAAATTCCGCATTGCCCGCGACAGCTACCTGCTCACCGCACTGATTCACAGCCGGAGCGAACAAGGCGGCAGAGTCGATTTCATCCTTGCGCGCCAGAAGGAGGATGGTTCTGTGCTGGCGCCCTCCTCCCTGCTCATGCGCTGCGGAAATGAACTTCCCCGGCGCGCCCGCACGCTGTTTGCAGAAAGCAAGACGCCTAAAACCCTGCCCGCGGTTCCGCGCTGCCCGCTGCGCCGCGCAACAGGTGGATTGGGAGCCATCACACCGGGCATACTGGAATCCATCGAACAGATTTCCGGCGGCAGGCAGAACCCATACACCAGACCAATTGAGGATGAAAACGGCAATACCATGCTGAAGACCTTCTCCCCCTCCTCTCTTGCCACCTTCCTGCAATGTCCGCTGACCTTCTGGATCAAGAATCTGCTCAACATCGACCTGGGCAACTCCTATAAGGAAAACAAAGGAGAATTGGAAAGCAATGAATATGGCACGGTCATGCATGCCGTGCTCGATGAACTGGTAAAACAGTTCCCCAGTGAAGAAAGGCTTCTGCAAGCCTGCCCGGCGGCAGAAACAGATACAGCAACCGGTATCGACCACATGCTTCAGAAAGGCAGAGAAATCGCCAGGATGGAATGGCAGCGCGTCTACAACAGCACCACTACACGCAACCGCCAGCCGCTTGCCATGGAGATCCAGCTGCAGGCAATAGAACGCTCGTTGCAGGCATTTGTCACCCAACACCTGCAGGACCTGAAGGATGGCTGGTGTAACATAGTCAGAGAATACACCTTTGAACCCAGGCTTGAATATGCAGAGGGGCAGTTTGCTGGTTTCTACATGAATGCCGACCGCATCGACCGCAACAAGGACGGGCGCTGGCGTATCATCGACTACAAAACCTCCAGCAGCGAAAAAAAGCCGCACAAGGTGCACTTCGATGTGCTGGACAAGGGTGCGGATTCGCTATACTGCCGGTTCATGAACGTGCAGGGCTACGAATTCGGCACGGTATGCTTCGGCGAAAAAATGTACCGCTGGAGCGATGTACAGCTGCCGCTCTATGCATACGGTCTGCGCCATCCCTCGGCAAAAGACCGGAAAGAGCTGGAAATTCCGGCGCACGCGGACATGACTGCCGTGGTGCCGGATCTGGTGTACTACAATCTGCAAAGCAAAACAGAAAAGCTGGTTCCTTTCTATCTGATCAAGGATGGGGAGGTCCAACCCATATCCAACAAAGTGCGAGAAGTGCCGGAAACCGAAGAACTGCTGGAATCTGCCATGAAAACCGTAAAATCTTCCATCGGCATGATTCGAAGGGGACAATGCCTGTTCTCGGCAGAATCGCTTGAGCTGAAATCCAAACCCTACTCAGTTCTCGTATCGCCCGGCAGCAACACTCCCCGCTTTGGCGCGCTCAGCCTGCAAAATGACCCCCGAAGCCTGTTCGCTCTCCCCAGCCTGGTCAAGTAACCCCCTACCCGTCCCATCACCATGCATCAGAAGCAACCCAGCCTTTCCGGGCGTTCAAAAGAATACCACGTCACCAGCAACCGCATTGGCGCCTCAGCCGGCACAGGCAAAACCTACCAGCTCGCCTCGCGATACATCGCCCTGCTCGTGCTCGGCGTCCGACCGGAAGAAATCATTGCCCTCACCTTCACCCGCAAGGCAGCAGGCGAATTCCGCAACCGCATTCTGCATGCCCTTGCCGAAGGCGCTGACAACAAATGCGACAAGAAAACCGGGCGCAACGAGCTCACCGTGCGCGTGTGGGAGACACTCAGCGGGCTGAGGGTAGAACCTGCTGAATACGGAGCGTGGAAGGCTGTTGATGCCTCCAATCCTGTACCCCTGCTGCCTGTGACAGCCGCACTGGTCCGCGAAGCTGCCGACATGAAGCAATACCCGGAGCAACTGTACCACGAAAGCCCAGCCCTGCAGCACTACTACCAATTCCGGGAACCGAATGCAGAGCGATTTGCAGAACTACTGCAGGAGATGGTGGCGGTGCTCAACAAGCTCCGGCTCTCCACGATTGACAGTTTCTTTTCCTCCCTGGTTACCACCAACAGTCTGGAGCTGGGTATGAACCAGGTCTCCCCGCTCGACCCCGCGGAGGAAAGCAATGTGCGCACCGCCGCCATTCGCCTGTATCTGGACGCCCAGAGTGTCAGCGACCAGAGCCGATCCGATTTCCTCACGATGTTCAGCGGCATCACCGGCGGTGTCGGCAACCGCACGCTGCCGCGGATTGAATCCGATTTGCAGGCGTTCCTTCGCCTGTACCGCGAGCTGCCGCCGCAGGCACAATGGGGGAGCATTGCCACATTCCCCCATGATGAAAAGGTACATATAGCCACTGCAGAGGAACAGGAGACCTACACCGGCAGTGTTGCCGAGCTCAACCAGTTGCTCGATGAGCACGGTAATTCCGTTCTGGAACCGCAGGTGTACAGCCAGCTCCGCGACCTTGCCAACGGCGAAACATACATCAAGCGCGACGCGGCTAAGGTCGTAAACCACTATGCAAACCTGCCACTGCTGGAGCCTGTGCTCCAGACTCTGCTGAATGCCTTTTACCAGGATGCCGAGCTGAACGATGAGCTGAACCAAGCTATCAGCCTCTGGGAGCAGAAGGGGGCGAATCATCTTCTCTACTCAGACATCAAGACAGCCGTTGCCAATATCATCAAAAAACTCCGCAAGGAAAACAAGCGGAGTTTCACCGCCAAACAACTCGAAGGCATCGGGGCACTGAAATCCGCCACATTGGCTCTGGCTCAGGTGAGCGATGCCCAGCGGTCTATTCTGGCACGCATCGCCCAGATGGCAGAGACTCTTGTCAAGCTGGTTATCCCCTGCAAGCTCCGTGCGGCAGCGCTCCGCAGTAAAAACCTGTACAAACTGCTTGCCGGTTACGCTTCTATCTACGATGCCCGCATGAAGGCAGACGGTCGCCTCAGCTTCGACGACATTTCCCGCATGGCCCAGGAACTCATGTTGAAAGACCCGGGCAATAACCGCCATCACATCGCCTACCGCATGGGCGGCTGGCTCTCTCACTGGATGCTCGACGAATTCCAGGACACCTCGGAATCTCAGTTTCGCACCCTTACTCCCCTGCTGCAACCAATCGTGGAAGATGCAGGCAGCAACGCCATCGACTTCACAGAGGAACAATGGACCGCCAGAATGCCAGACTGTCTGCGCGAGAATCTCAACAAGGAGGAATACTGCGTTGCGGGTGAAAGCCTGTTCATCGTGGGTGATACCAAGCAGAGTATCTACGGCTTCCGCACGGGCAAAACAGAGGTGTTTGAGCGCATTGCCGCGGATGAACCCTGGAAAAAGCCTCTGCGGCCCTCCCCCCTGAGTTGCAGTTTCCGCTCCTCCCCAGACATCATGAAGTTCACAAACGAACTTTTCAAAGCGCTGGGCGAGGTAGAAAAACAACAGGAAAATACCAAGGACGGCATCGAAAAGCTTCCCGTCACCTTCTCAGAGGATTTCACCAAGCACCAATCAGCAAAGGATTTTCCCGGCTATGTCGAGATGAACTTCATTGCCCCGCCCGGCGAAGATGAGGACGAAGCCAGCCAGAAAGAACTCATATACGACAAAGTGGTGGAGGTGCTTCGCACACTGACGGATAACGATTCCACCCTCAAAAACGGCATGAGCATAGCCATTCTGGTACGCTCCAACGACAACGCAGATGAAATCCAGAAACACCTGCTCAGCAAAATGCCGGATTTGCACACTCTGCTGGTCAAGGATAGCCTCGCCGCAGCGGCATGCCCCATGGGCGAAATCCTGCTCTATTTCTTCAAATGGCTGCTGCACCCCGGCGACCTCGCCGCGCTCAATGTGATTCGAGCCTCCTTCCTGTCCGGTCTTACCGGCAAAGACCCGGCGCTCTCACACGCCCTCCTGCTGAAGGAATTGCAGGACTGCGGATTCATTGGCATGATGAAGAAACTGCTCAGCAAAATGCCGGCAGAAGATGCCCGCGAGAACAAGCTCATCATCGAACGTTGGAAAAACGAGGCAGTGGTCTTCGATACCAAAGGCTCCACTCTGGCAGAATGGGTGCACCACATGAAGAACCTGAGCATGCAGGCAGCGGGTGCCTCCGGTGCCGTGCAAATCATGACCATGCACAAGAGTAAGGGTCTGGAGTTCGATGCCGTCATCCTGCCCTACACCTCCAGC
>JAFXDR010000111.1 GCA_017521145.1 Akkermansia sp.
AATCTTTCCAGCGAAACCGGGCGCTACGTCCCCCTGGTCATGAAGGTATCGCCCGATATGAGCGAAGCCCAGATCCGCGACCTCGCCCGCGTATTCCTGGACAGCCAGCTGGACGGTCTCATCTGCACCAACACCACCACCACCCGCGAAGGAGTGGAAGATTCTCCGCATGCCAGCCAGAGCGGCGGCATGTCCGGCAAGCCGCTCTACAACCGAGCCAACGAAACGCTGGAAGCTTTCGCCCAGGAACTCAAGGGCAGCATCCCCATCATCGGTGTGGGCGGCATTACCACCGCAGAAGATGCCGTGAATAAAATCAAGGCTGGAGCCTCGCTTGTCCAGCTGTACAGCGGGTTCATCTACAACGGCCCGCCCCTGGTGCAGGCTGCCGCCCGGGCCATCAAGGAACAATGCCCGCTGTAAAAGACAACCTCACATCACGCTCCCTCCCACAGGGAGCGTTTTTATTAAAGAAATCGCAAGTTTTTCCTGTCACTGAATCATTTGTTGTTTGCATGGTGAGGAATAATGTGCTAGTATGCTTGGCGAAGTTCGATTTCCCTAAAGCATCATGAAAAAGACCATCTTATCACTGTTTGCTCTGTCCCTCTCCTTTACCCAGGCAGATGAGGCTAAGAATGCCCCTGCAGCACCTGCCGCTCCGGCTCCGGCTACCGATGCAAAGGCCACCACTCCCGCTACTGCGCCAACTGCTGGAGAAGCAACAAAACAGGGAGAATCTGCTGGTGAGCAGCCCAAAGCCGCTGAAGGGCAGGAGGAAAAGAAAGAGGCCAACCAGCCCGAACAGCGTAAAGGCGATGAAAAAGCCCAGGATGCCACTCTCCGTCTGCGCGAAAAGCTGGCTGTCATGGAAGCGGAAATGGCTAAGATTACCAAGCCCACACGTTCGCTCATCAGCCAGACAAACAATGTCCGGAACCGCATCACTCGCCAGCTCGACGATATGGACCGCCGCGCCCTGGAAATCGCCAAGCTTCAGGATGAATTCAATAAAGCCGGTGCTGCTGATTTTACATTCGACAAAGTCAGCGTAGATGAACGCGACCGCTATGTGCGTGATGGGCAGGCAGCTTATAAAGCCATGCGCGTCGACATGAAGCAGAAAAAGGGAGCGAGAAAAGTAGGTGGTCTGGATAAGTACGAAATCATGAGTGCACGCTACCAGGGCATCCCTGAGTTCAAGGATGCTCATAAACGATACCTGAGCACCCTGCGCAAGCTTGAAAAGAAGTGGAACGCCATGTATGCCAAGGAAGCTGCCGCACGCAAACGTTACGGAGCAGCTAAAGCCAAGGCAGCAAGTGAGCTTGACCAGCGCCAGTATAATGAGCTGGCAGCCAAGTTAAGAGAAGATGGCGAAGACATCGCCAAGGTGTGGTTCATCCCCAATACCCGCAATCTGAAGATGCTCGATTATTGTGCACGAAAGGTCAGGGACGTACTCCGCCGCACAGAAGAAGAAGAGCTTGATGATGCAGTCGGCACAGTTCCCTCGCTTCTCGCCCAATACTGGGAAGCAATGGACAAGGTGCGCATGAGCATGATTAATGGCGATCTGGAGGGTGCGGACGACCAGCTTCGCAATATTGCCGCCTACAATATCATCATGGGTCTCAGAAAAGAACTGCTCCCGCAGGAATATCGCACCCCCATCCGGGAGCAGCATCGTGATACCCAGCAGGAAATCACTAAACGCAAGCGCGATTACACACGTCTGAAGAGTTCCCTCGAACGCGCGACCAACAACCTCACCCGCATCACCACCAGCGCCGAAGCCCAGATTGACAGCGCCATGGATGCTGTGCAGAAAGCCCTCGATTCTGACATCGGCGAAAACACCATGCAGGTAGACCAGCCCAAACCCGCTCAGCCTGCAGCCAAGCCCGCAAGTGAAGCGACTGACTCCCCGCAAAAAGAACCACAGGCGCAACCCGGGACAGAGCCGGCTACTGCGGAGAAACCTGCACAGCCCGCACCAGAGCAGCCCCAGACCAAGTAAGCTCCGCTCTGAAGCTGTATGAAGTATCTCCAAACATGCCTGCTGGGGCTTGTAGTATCCCCCATAGCAATAGCGTCCGCTGATACCAGGCTTCCCGCCCCCATCGAAAAAGCCTTTTCGGCATATACCAGTCTGCCCTCTGTCCTGGTGCCTGTACTGCAACAGGCCCAGGACAAAGACAGTGCAACCAGCGCAGCTAAGGTGCTGCAGGCAAAGTTTCCGGCAATCTGCGAAGCCCGACAGAAAATCAAGGATATGCCCCAGCTCACGCCAGAGCAAAACCAGCAGATTCGCCTGCAATTCGGCCAGCGCATGCGAGAGGAATGGGCAAAGATGTATTATGAAATCGAAAGACTCCGTCTGAATCGCTGTTTCCAATCTGATGAAATGAGAGACGCGTTCCGACTCATGTGCCTGATGATTGAAAAATGAAGCATATAACCAAAATCTTAATCCTGACATTTCTCTGCGCGATTCCTGCATGGGCTACCCCCATAGCGGCAGATTCCGCATCTCCAGCCACTGAAGCTCCGGCATTACCTGAAGGTGAGAAGAGGCTGCGCCAGGGCATCATCATCATTGGCAAGCTCACCCAGAGCATGGCAGAAATCAATAACAAGGAAACGGCAGATGCAGCAGTTCCGCAAATTATGCGGCTGTGTGAAGAGCTCCGGCAATGGACTCAGGCTTTCAACAATCTGCCACCCTTGAGTGAAACGGAGACCATTGTATACGAAGACCGCTACCTGCCTATCATCCGCAAGATAAACAAAATCATGCAGGCTCAGGCTGACCGCCTGGCAGCTGCAGAATACTACGGCTCCCAGAATCTCCCGGCTGCGTTGATACACGTAGCTCAGGTGGGACACTAATTCGATTTTCAACTCCTACATATACCTATGGCTACTATCCGCCCCTTTGCTGCAATCCGTCCCCCGAAACATTATGCTGAGCAGGTATCCTGCCTGCCGTATGATGTGATGAACCATGCCGAAGCCTGCGCCATGGCCGCAGGCAATGCTTCCTCCTACCTACATATCTGCCGCGCCGATATCGACACCAGTGAAGAAGCCATCCACGACACCGTCACTTACGAGAAAAGCTCCGAAAACCTCCAGGATTTCCTGCGCAAGGGGTTCCTCATCCGTGAAGACAAGCCCTGCTACTACATCTACCGCCAGATGATGTGGGGCCGGGTGCAGACCGGTATCGTAGGCTGCGCCAGCGTGGATGAATACCTGGACGGCACCATCAAGAAGCACGAACTTACCCGCAAGGAAAAAGAGCTCGACCGCATCAACCATTTCGATACCTGCTCCACCCAGACCGAACCCGTCTTCCTGGCCTACCGCAAGCATGAAGGGATATCCACCATCATCCGCGAATGGATTAAATTCCACAAACCGGAATACGAATTCACCAGCGATGACGGCGTGACTCACCTGCTCTGGCCGGTTACGGACGATGAAGCTATTGCCGGCATCCGCCAGGGTTTTGCAGAAGTACCCGTACTCTACATAGCCGATGGCCACCACCGCACAGCCAGCAGCGCTGCGGTCTCCGCCAAGCGCCGCGCCGAGCACCCCGACTACACCGGCGAGGAGGAATTCAACTACCTCATGGCCGTGACTTTCTGCGATGAAGACCTCTTCATCATGGACTACAACCGCGTGGTGTTCGACCTCAATGGCATGAGCGAGGCAGAATACCTGGCCGCCATCAGCGAAAAATTCACTGTGACCCCCGCCGCCCCCGGCAAGCCTCATTCTCCCCGGGCCAAACACGAATTCGGTATGTTCCTGGGCGGCAAGTGGTACAGCATCACCGCCAGGCCCGGCACCTTCAATGCCACTCACCCCATCGAAAGCCTCGATTGCGCCATTCTGCAGAGCAACCTGCTCGCGCCCATTCTGGGCATTACCGACCCGCGCACCAGCGAGCGCATCGACTTTGTGGGTGGCATCCGCGGGCTGGAGGAGCTCGAAACCCGCGCAGGCAGCTCAGGGGTCGCTTTCTCGCTCTACCCCGTCACCATGGACGATTTGTTCAACGTGGCCGACAGCGGCGAAATCATGCCGCCCAAATCCACCTGGTTTGAACCCAAACTGCGCAGTGGCCTCTTTGCGCACGAAATTGAACGCTAACCCTTTTTCAACCATATGAAGATTCTCATTCCCACCAAGCTCGACAAGGCAGCTGCCGCCACCCTCAGTGCAGCTGGGTACGATGTAGTCCAGGACGATTCCGCACCCATTGAGGAACTCGTAGCCGCCAACCCGGATGCAGCCGGCATCATCGTCCGTTCCGAAAAAGTCACCCCGGCCATCATTGATTCCCTGCCCGGGCTCAAGTGCGTCATCCGCGCCGGTGCCGGCTACGACAACATTGACTACGTGTACGCCCGCACCAGGGAGGTGGATGTCATGAACACCCCCGGCGCCAACTCCAACGCTGTGGCAGAAGAAGTAATAGCCATGATTCTGGCAGCTTACCGCTACATTGTGCCGGCAGATGTGACCACCCGCGCCGGCGAATGGAACAAGAAGAAATATATGGGCCGCGAGCTCACTCACAAGACCGTGGGTATCCTCGGGCTCGGCAATATCGGCCGTCTGCTTGTAAAGCGCCTGCAGGGCTTTGAATGCAAAGTGCTCGGCTATGATCACTTCCTTTCCAGGCAACGTGCACTCAACATCGGAGCCATCCCCACCGAGATGGATGAAATCTTTGCCGAAGCCGATATTATCTCCCTGCACGTCCCCGGCGGTCCCTCCACGCGCAATATGATTAATGCCGAGCTCATCAACAAGATGAAGGACGGTGCCATGCTCATCAACTGCTCCCGCTACGGCGTGGTTGATGAAGATGCCATCCGTGCAGCCAGGGCCGCCGGCAAGAACATCATCTACTGCACCGATGTACACCCCAAGGACACCGCAGCCATGCAGCCCAGCGCCGATGTGGCAGACCTGCTGCTCCCCCACCTGGGAGCCAACACCAGGGAAGCCAACAAGAACGCCGCCATGCGTGCAGCCAGGCAGATGATTGACTACTTCACCAGCGGTGATACCTCCTGCGTCATCAATGCGGAACGCCCGGCAGACCTGCACCCGGCGCAGCTGCAGCTGGCCTCCATGCTGGGCAAGCTCTGCTACCAGGCAGGCGGCTGCAAGCCTATCCGCCGCGTGGAATGCACTTTCTACAACAACCTTCGTTCCTTCCGCAAGTGGTTCACCCCGTGGATTCTGCAGGGCACCGTACCCGGTGCCGAGCAGGGTCTCATGCCCGCCGCAGCCGAGACCTCTTTCCGCGAGCACGGCATTGTCTATAAGGCCCGTGAACCCAAGGACGACAAGCAATACGATGATGCCCTGACCATCGATATCCACATGGAGGTAGACGGCCAGCAGATTATCTCCAGCGTGCGAGGCATGGTGGTAGATGGAACCCCCGTAGTCTCCCGCATTGCAGAGTTCGACCACCTGTATGCCGCGCTCTCCGGCAACACGATTGTGCTGCGCTATGCAGACCGCCCTGGTGTGGTGGCAGCTATTGGCCAGGCTCTTTCTCTGGCGGGCATCAATATCGAAAATATCGTAGCTCCCACGGATTACAAGAGCGGCGACTCACTGGCGGTCATCAAGACCAACATGCCCATCTCCGACGACCAGCTGCAGGCCATTGCCAAGACCATCTCAGCCAAGCTGGCTTTCGCCATTTCCATGTAATTACATAAAGACAATCCAAAAAAAGAGCCGGTTTCAGCCGGCTCTTTTTTTTGGGGGGGAAAGGATACTACCGCAAATCGCACCAGATGGCGCGGTGATCGGAAGCCTTGGCCGCAGCGGGTATATCCACAATACCGCCCTGCCCGCGCATGCGCTCGCGCAGCGTAGGATTCACGAACACCTGGTCATAAATGCAGTATTCCTTGCCACGCTTGAAATAAAGCGTCCATTCCTCACCCCGGGAATCTTCCGGCGTGAGTCGCCGCAACGAGGCATCCGCCGAAAGCCCCTGCTGCAGAATCTGCGGTGCAGCATCGGCAGGGCCGTCATTCCAATCACCGAACACCAGCAGGGGCAGGCCTTTCTGCGTGCGCGCCACATGCTGGATATGCTGCGCGAGGGTGTAAGCCTCCTGACTGCGGAGAGCAGCAGCAGCCGCGGTATCATCCGACACGCGGGATTTCAGGTGAGCCCCGATGATACGATACAGGCGGCCATCTTCCAACTGCACCGTCACATCCAGAATACCACGCAACATCTTGCGGCGCTTCTGCTGGTATAGTTTTACTGTTTCCTGCGAATGGTCCTGAACAATGGGGTGCTGCGAGAGCACCGCGAGCGCCCGGTCTTCCCCCTGGCGGGGCAACACCCGGAAATACGGATACTCCAGCCCGCGCGCAGCCAGGCGCTTTCGTATATCCTGCAGAGCCACAGCCCCGCCGATTTCAATCAGCCCCACAATCTGCGGCTCAACCGAAGCAATCACATCTGCCACAGCCTCGCGCGATGCCTGGTGTTTGGGTTTCAGTACGTAACGGGAGCGGTAAGCCTCGCCCTCCACGAAATAATTCTGCACGTTGTGCATCAGGAAACGCACCGGCTTACCCGGCCTGGGGATAGCCGCAATATCCACCTGTTTCTGCAGTGGTGCCGTATGCGCCACTTCGGCAGAAAGTGTGGGGGCTCCCAGGGTTGGCACATACTGCTCCTGCTGCACAGTGGGAGCAGCCCCCAGCCAGCGCAGAATCGTATCATCACCACCGAAGCGCTCCATCAACAATCCAGCTACAAGCAGCACCAGGAAAACCAGCAGTGCATCCTTGCGCGGAGTTTTGAAACGGCGGCCCATGAATCAGGTGTTAAAGATTGGTTTCCCTGAGCCACGCAGCCACCTGCGGGGCGGCATAGGTCAGAATCATATCAGCCCCGGCACGACGGATGGAAAGCAGAGCTTCCAGCATGCACTGCCGTTCATCGAGCCAGCCGGATGCTGCTGCGGCTTTCAGCATCAGATATTCACCGCTCACGTGGTAGGCGGCGATAGGAAGTGTGGTAGCACGGCGCATCTCCGCAATCACATCCAGATACAGCGTGGCGGGTTTCACCATGAGGAAATCTGCCCCCTCTGCGGCATCCAGAGCAGCTTCGCGCAACGCCTCGCGCACATTGGCAGGATCCATCTGGTAAGTCTTCTTATCGCCGAACTTCGGTGCACTGCCCAGAGCCCCGCGGAACGGGCCATAGAAAGCCGATGCATACTTGGCGGTGTAGCTCATCAGGGAAACATTGGTGAATCCTTCGGCATCCAGCGCTGCGCGCAGCGCAGCAATGCGACCATCCATCATATCACTGGGAGAGATGATATCTGCCCCGGCACGGGCATGGCAGAGAGCCTGGCGGCAGAGCGCTTCCACCGTCTCGTCATTCAGAATCTCATAGGAACCGTCCTCATACTCACGTACAATACCATCCTGCCCGTAGGTATTGAAGGGATCAAGCGCTACATCAGTCATCACGCAGAGCTCCGGCACAGCCGCCTTGATAGCACGGATCGCGCGCGGCACCACCCCCTCCGGGTTCCATGCCTCGCTGCCGGCGGCATCCTTTTTTTCCTCCGGCACCACAGCGAACAAATCCACACAGGGAATCCCCAGCTCATACAGGCGCCGGCATTCCGCAG
>JAFXDR010000112.1 GCA_017521145.1 Akkermansia sp.
CCCGATTGGAAGCACCGTTATTTCGGGACTGAAGTCCCGTGCCCCGACAACGACAAACATCAATTTATCGAGTGAGAGAGGGAGGCTTCCTCCAAAATATTGCTGATATTTCTATTTTTTACAAAATCTTTGGGACACATGCTACTTCCCCTTCGTTTACTTGATGACCGATGCGCTACGCTATGCATCGGCCGGAGTTTTCAGGATAATTGCCGCCATGCTTCATCATAAGCAATCAGCATTCACAATGCTGTGGTCTGTCCAGGTGTTGAAAATCAAATCGTAACAGTAGTATTCGCTTCGCGGTAACAGTTATCAGCAAGTAGTCTTCATTCTCGTAAGGTCTAAAATTCTACTCTTTTACGATTTTTCGGCTTGCATCTGCATTGTGAATGCTGTATTGTAGGGCCGTTGGATTGTAGCAGGTATTTCAGCATTCCGTCGCGCGTGGAACTGGACACCCCTGCACAATCCACACAAACCTTATAACAATCAATTCATACTAATCATGAAGAAAACACTTATCACACTCCTCACCCTTGCTGGTGTGGCTGCTGCTGGTGAGGTCACTTTTACTGACCTGACGCAGGACATCACCACCTCCTCCTCTGGCATTGCTTTCACTCAATCTACTGGCTTATTCACTGGTAGCGTTACAAATTATGAAGGTGCAGATGCAGGCAAGGGTTCTAACGGCGCAATCACATTCGCTATTGACTGGGCTGCGGCATCCGCTCTGACCGAGAACACCTGCATTTTGACCTTGAACTATGACGGCAACACCGCTTATAATTCTGGTGAGAATAACGGTATTTACTGGACTGGTGGCAACATCAAGGCTTGGTATGGTGGTGCTGCAAATAACGGAGGTAATACCGCAGATACAACAGAAGTGGCTGGTGCCAAGCAGACGATAGATGGCAAAGAATATGTTATTCTTACCCTCCGTTATGATGACATTAATGCAGGAAATGCAACGAAGGGTGTTTCCTTGTTCACCGCATCATCCGAAATTTATGAATACTGGGCACAGGGTGCCAGCGCCTATGATGAAGTTACGAGTATCTACATCAATACAGATTTGGTAAAGGCTGTCACTATTATGACAGGCGAAATCGACGATGCAACTGCCAAGGCTGGTGTCACTAACCTGGCAGCAGCAATGGTTCCTGAGCCGACTACTGCCACGCTTTCTCTGCTGGCTCTCGCTGGTCTGGCTATGCGCCGCAGGCGCAAGTAAGACCTGAGTGGGCGTATCGAAGAGAAGCCCCTCGCCGCCGCAAGTAAAAAAGCTTGCCCTCGCATAAAGCCTATTTCAAAAGCCCATGAGGAGACGTCCTCATGGGCTTTTCGCCGTAGTTAGATGCGCCAAGAAAAGATTCGGGACGCCAGGTGCCGAGCACCAGACAGACTTAAAATTATTATGAGAATCCGCCCCCCCTCCCGGAGCAAGGAGCTTCCACCCTGAAGCCGTATCAGACCATACAAGCCTGGGAATGCAAGTCAAAATACAAGCATTGCGGTGAAAGAAGAAAAATAAGAAGGTAATGAGTTCATATTGCACTTGCAAGAAAAAAGGTGATGTGCTAGATTCATCCCGCTCTTCCGCCGTCAGTTATGCTGATGGGTGGCATGTACGCCTTTCAGCGGAGAGTATACCAGTCCTGTCCGCTGTCTGGCTCGTGACCACATATTGGTTCGGAATAGCAGTTGACCCCGACTGGAGGAGACAAATCATGAGAGCAATCACCATGATTGAGCTGATAGTGCTCATTTTACAGGTAATCCTGTTTGTGATGAAAGTCACGCGATGAGCATGTAGGCTCCACCCGGTTGGCTTGACCCCCAACCGGGTGAAAGTCTCTGAAAAATAGAGAAAAGCAATTTTTTGAATCAAACTATTGACAAGGAGTTATGTTTGGCTATAATAGGGGCATCAGAACGATTGCTCTCTGATATTTTTCTCCTGAAACGCTCCCGCCTAGTCACCGGGGGCGTTTCTTTTTCTACTTGGAGCCACAGGTAAGCAATAGATCTCAGGTTGATACATGGAACTCAGCATTGGGGGAATCGTGAAAGATTAGCCGAGTTTTTCAAGGCGCTTCTGCCACGTTGCTCACGACGTGAATTATTGATAGGCACGTAGTATATCAATAGCAGCCCTTAGCCGATATTCAATCTGCTCTTTTAGAGGCACAGCAGAGGTAAAACATCATACAACCTGAATTCCGCCCCTCCCCAATGCGATAGACTACGCGCGTACCCGTGTGAGGACGAACCATTCCATCGCGCGAGGAAGTAGCTCTGAACAGGGTATGTAAACTTAACAATAACAAAGAATTAGATAAAAAATGAAGAAAACACTTATTACCTTGCTGGCTCTGGCTTCGGTGGCCAGCGCAGCGTTAAATGACACTCAGCTCAGCACGCCTCATTCCATCACGTTAGGGACGACGGCCGCATCAATAAGCACTGAAGGAATTATTACAGGTACCAGCTATAATCAGGCATTTACGGCTGTTATGACTCTGGATGCAGAGGCTCTCGCTGCCTTTACTCCAGGAAAGAGCACGAACGATGCGAAGAAGACACCTCTCATTTCTTGGACAATAACCAATTCTGGTGATGACACTCAGCAGAAATCAATAAACATCAGCGTTAATAACAACAGTTCAAATGCCTTGATTACAACAGCTGGGTTCTATTATAAGAAGGCAAATAATGCCAGCTGCTCACTGCCTGACAATACAGGAGCAGGGTCAACCCAGTTTGAAACAAATGGAGCTGCTGCCACTTCTTATTTGTCGAACGTTGACTGGACAAATGTTGCAGGAGCCGCTCTTACTATATCCTACAACGGAATCTCGTCTAATACCGGGCCTCTCGGTGTGCAGCTCTATTTTTCCGTTATGATGAACGATGGCACCTTAGGCACCTACACAGCCGGAAGCCCTGATACTAGACATGTTGGCAATGAATGGGATGTGACGGCTATTGGTTACGATCCCACTTACCTTGATGCATTGACCATTTATGATGGTTATGCTACTGCTGAGCAGGCATGGCAACTGAACAAGGATGTTCTTCCTAACATCCCCGAGCCGACTACTGCCACGCTGAGTCTGCTGGCACTGGCCGGTCTGGCTATGCGCCGCAGGCGCAAGTAAGACCTGAGTGGGCGTATCGAAGAGAAGCCCCTCGCCGCCGCAAGTAAGACTTGCTCCGGTATAAAGCCTATTCAAAAAGCCCATGAGGAGACGTCCTCATGGGCTTTTTCAGTAAACAACAACAGGTGGATATTTTATCGCCAGCCCTTACCCGGCTTCCACCTCGTAAAGGGGGCGGGTTCGTTCATAACGGGTTCCAGCCAGACGCGAATTTCTGCCAGAACCTCAGCCAAATCCCGGGATGGCAGAGCAGCAGTCAATTTCCGATGGAAAGAAGCGGCTTTCAACTTTGACACGTAGGCCGACCATTCCGGTTGTTGTGCTTCGGCATATGCTGATTCAAACAGAACCAAGTATTGAGCTTTATCTGTACCTCGGCGTTGAAAAGTGCGTTCTACAGCTTCTTTCAAGGTCTGATACTGGAAATGATACGAGCGGGACAAGAACCAGAGGTCGTAAAAATCCTTCATGCGCGAATTGAAACGCCCCAGTTGAACCATGGCCTGCCATTTTTCAGCCACCATGGATTCCTTTGTGTAGCAAAGCAGACGGACTGGCGGCACTTCCTGCAATAAAGACGGGTATTCCATGAAAATGGGATCCGGGTAAATTTCATCGCTGAATCCAATATCGATGGAGATGGGGCAGGAGTCTCCGCCGACAGAGGCGTTGAGACTCACCCGGATTCCCGCGTATAAGGCATCTTTCATGATTTCGACAATCTTAAAATCAGAGGAGAAAGTCACCTGGTCTTTTGCCTGGGCGTTGGTATGAAGAATGCTGTTAAAAGTTTTTTTGATGTTTTCCGGGTTGCGGTCGATTTTTCCCAATAGGTCAATATCCATCGTCGTACGCGCAGGTATCGCCCCCATCCCCATAAGCAACATGCCGCCTTTCAGATAAAATCTGTTTGCGGAAGCCGAGGTTGAAAGGCGGTACAGGAATCGTTCCATGGCATAGTGGGTCAGTATCTGCCGATATGCTATACCCTCATTCCTGGCCTTAACCTGTAATAACTGGCGGATATTCATGAAACTGCGGTTTTGATGTAGGGCTTGATAAGTGCTGAGACTTTGAAGATATCGCTTAGTTCAGCAAGCTGATTCAGATTGAAGCGTTTTTCCCTGATGCCGATTTGCAGGGATTCCAGAAATATATCCAGTCCTATCTTGTTTCTGTAACGAAAGCAATCAACAAGTGTTCGTTCAGGCGAGGTAACGAGATAAGAGCCAAAGTCTCCTGAGTATTGTGTGACCCCACAGAGTAGCCATTCATTCTTTGTATACCAGACTTTTACCGGGGTCACAAAATTTTTAGGAATGACCTTTCCCCTGGGAAGTGCCACAGAAAGATAGGCGGGGATTTGAGTTGTCAAACTATGAAAAGATAACGCTGACACTAAGTTCATCACTGCAGCTGGCTGCTTCGCGTGAATCCACTGCATCATATTTGCATCGCTTAAGACCGAATCAGCAGGCACGAAAAAACCAGGCATAACCTTAATCAGCTTGCCCACGCTCTCCCGGTAATAGAGAGTCCCTCTGGAGGGGGATTTTGATGATTTTGTTTTCAATGAGAGGACTGGTGGTTTTAAACAAATTATAGACAAATTATATCTTTTGTCAATAAATATTCAAAAAATGCCACATGGCCAACGATAAGCTCAGCGTAATCAGGACATGTGTAGCAAATATCTGCCTGCTCTTGTTTAAGCATCATTGAAGAGAAAAAATTACATTTTGCCAGAACGAAATGGCAGCCGCTTTACACTTATTCAATTAAAATTTCGTCCGTAAATGACACTTTTCCAATTTTGACACTATTCAATTCATGTGAATCATGAAGAAATTCGCGCAGTGTGAATTTCTCATTCCCCCAAACATGATAGACGAACAGTCTATCTAAAGCCAAGCTTTTTCTCCTGCTGCATCTGTACATTGAATCTGACGAGAGAAGCCTAATTCTCATACGCATTGAATTCCGCCCCTCCCCAATGCGATAGACTACGCGCGTACCCGTGTGAGGGCGAACCATTCCATCGCGCGAGGAAGTAGCTCCGAACAGGGTATGTAAACTGAGCAATAACAAATATATAGATAAAAATGAAGAAAACACTTATTACCTTGCTGGCACTGGCAGGCGTGGCTTCTGCTGCACAGCAGACTATCGACATGACCGGCTACGAGTATGGAGATGGTTTCTACTTAACGACAACCCTGTCAGCTGAAACTGTTACTTCGCTTATTGGTACGGCAAATTTGAATAAAACGATACTCGGACATTCGATAACCGGAGTAAAGGAATTCGAAAACGGTAATCCCGATGAGTCTATCTCGTATACCGCTGCACTGGGTATTAAAACATGGGAAGATAGAAATGAATTCCATTTCTTCAAAGATCAGGAAGGCGGACAAAATGCCACATCTGGCACTGCAAGTCCAAGTCTGTCGTCAGTTGATGGTTCAGATTACACATGGCCTGGTAACCACGCTATGAACCAGTTATTCCTTTCTGATACTAAGAATATAACTGGAGCCGCTTTTACATATGCCTTTGCTGTAAGAGATACAGTGTCCACTGAGCCTTATGGTGTTGCCATCGTGATGACAGTTTGCTACGATGATGGAACCTGGGCCACTACATTGGGTCATAGCACTTTCTATGCATGGGAGTCAAAAAATGGGTACGTGGCGAAATATAAGCCAGCTGAACTGACCTACGATGATGACTATCTGAATATTGATAGTTCAGATATTGTTAAGTCTAAAAATTGGACATATAATAGCATTGTTGCAGCTAACCATGCCGCACTTGGCATTCCCGAGCCTGCCACGGCTACGCTGAGCCTGCTGGCGCTGGCCGGTCTGGCTATGCGCCGCCGCCGCAAGTAAGACCTGAGTGGGCGTATCGAAGAGAAGCCCCTCGCCGCCGCAAGTAAAAAAGCTTGCCCCGTATAGAATCCATTTCAAAAGCCCATGAGGAGCCATCCTCATGGGCTTTTTGCTGCGGTTAGATGAAGTCACGTCAATCAGTTGAGGAGATAGCACATGGTGACACTGACTCCCCCAACTACTCTGTGCTTGCAATTTTATCACGCGAACAAAACGAAATGCCCCACCCAGGGCAGAAACCGAGGGTGGGGACAATCGGGGGCTTCACCTCAGTAGCTGTATCGTCTTCATGATGATTTCGATAACATACCAGACAATCGCGAGGATTGTCACAACTTTGGTGGGGGTATTTTTTCTCATAATAGAAAATGCCGCCCCCACGGCACTATGCCGCAGGAAGCGGCACAGGCATTATACATATCGGTAGTTAGATGAGTCAAGAAAAGATTCAGGCCGCCAGGTGACGAGCACCGGGCGGCCTTAAAATTATTATGAGAATCCGGGACCCCTCCCGGAGCAAAGTGATTCCACCCTGCAGCCGTATTAGAACACACAAACCGGGTAATGTCAACCCCAAAATGCTTGTTGTACACCTACTCCTTTCTTGCGCATTCTATTCAAGATTATTACAACAACATCTAGGCGACTTTTAGTATATTTCATTCCACTACATCCATTACATGAAATAAGATAGCCTCCCTGCGTATCAATTTTGAGTGCATCCTTAGTACCTGATTTGTACTTTCGGGAAAACTGAATCGTTCACGATTCTCATACAACCTGAATTCCGCCCCTCCCCAATGCGATAGACTACGCGCGTACCCGTGTGAGGGCGAACCATTCCATCGCGCGAGGAAGCAGCTCCGAACAGGGTGCGCAACCTTAACAATAACAACAATATAGACTAAATATGAAGAAAACACTTATTACCTTGCTGGCACTGGGTGGCGTAGCGATGGCAGTAGAGCCAACTGTAACGTTGAATGACACTACAAGTTCAGTTACAGGGAAGAGCTGGGACGGCACTGGATACATGTTGACCCTCATGAGTGCCGATGATTTCTCCTCGCTTATTACTGCAACAGAGGATGTATCGCTCCTCAGTTTTTCACTTAACAACAGCAATAGCGTTGGTGTCGGCCTCGTAGATAATACATTCAAGGGGGTAACCGCTAGTGCTGGGGAAACTATTCCGGGAACTACGTATTGGTCTATGAATACCTTCAGCTCCCTTACAACAACATTCTCAGAAACTGTTCTTGACAATATCTCTCAAGTGGGCATAGCTATGACCTATGATCGAAAGAATACAGCCTCAACAGGAGCGGTGAACGGCATACAACTTATTGTGTACACTCTCGGAACAGACGGTGTGCTATCAGATGCTTATACGGGCAATGTAGGTGAGGTGAGATGGGCTGGTGCAACAATCAACGGAGCTGCCATTAATACTGATTATTTTGATTCAGTAGATGTCTATGTTGGGGACTGGACAACAGAAGGGGTAAAGGGACAACTGAAATCCATGCTTGTTCCCGAACCCGCCACCGCTACGCTGAGTCTGCTGGCTCTGGCCGGTCTGGCTATGCGCCGCAGACGCAAGTAAGACCTGAGTGGGCGTATCAAAGAGAAGCCCCTCGCCGTCGCAAGTAAAGCTTGCCTTCGTATATAACCATTTCAAAAGCCCATGAGGAGACGTCCTCATGGGCTTTTTCCAATTCCCTGCGCGGCGCGCAGCAAATTTCACACTTGTTCACTATTCACTCTTCACTATTCACTTTCCCAGTATTTCCCTGATTTGTTCTTTGGGGCGTTCGGGCCAGAGCTTGTTGGCAATGGGGCTTGCGGGACTGGGATGCAGAATGGTGCCGAGGGTGAATTGCTCGCCGGGCAGTGCGGCAGCGGCGCGTTCCAGCTGTTTGAGGGCATAGCCGCCCACGCCGATGAGCACGCGGGGTTGGAGAATTTCAATCAACCGCACCAGGTGACGCTGGCAGGCGGCATCGAGGGCTTCCACCTGCGCTTTGGGTAACTGCGTGGGGGTGATGTTGGCTCCACTTTCGCCCATCCAGATAAGCGGGCAGTAGTTCGCCACGTAGGCGTGCTTGAAGAATTCCTCGGCAGTGCCGTACATCTCTTCGAATAAGCCCCATAGACGGCGCCCGCTCACTTCTGATCGCGGACACGAAAACCCCTGCACCGGGCGCTTCGGGTGGGTCTTTTCCGGGCTACCCACCGAGGCCGTGATACCCATCCACAGGGTCACCGCGGCAATCTCGCCAAAGGGTACGCCGGTCTGTGCCATGCCGAAGGGGCCCGGGTTCATGCCCAGATAGAGTACCTCCTTGGGGCCGGCACCAAACTTGCGGATGTAGGCCTCGTGCCCTTCCCAGGCGTAATCGAGCGGGTTGTAGGTATAGGCGACCGGGTCGGAAAATTCCAGCGCACCTACCTCGCGGCTCAATTCCTGCGCTGCGGCAATCAAGAGTTCTCTCTGCATGGGCCTTAGAATAACACAAGGGAATGCAGAATGCAAAATGCAAAATGCAGAATATCAAATTTGCATGCTGCCTCCCGGCAGCATGGGGAAATATTCCCCGGGCTTTTTTTCCGCTCCTGAAGGAGCGGGTGAAAACGCGCTGCGCGCGTGTGAAAGGTGAAAACAGGCTGTCGCCTGTGTGAAAACCCGCGCCGGAGGCGCGGGTGAGGTGGGGAAGGAACCCCCAACAGATAGCGCTTTTCTTGACTCTTCAGCAGGGGTCTGATATGATTCCCCCGTTGGCATGAATTACCTGGAAATCTCACTCATTGGCCTGGCTCTGGCGGTGGATGCTACCGTGTATGCCTTTTCTTATGGGCTGGTGCTGCGGCAGGGTCGCGGATGGGCTGCTTTCTGGCTGGCGCTCACGGTGGGTGTGTTCCAGGCGGGGATGCCGCTGCTGGGCTACGGGGGCGGCGAGGCGCTGCGCTCGGTGGTGAGCACGTGGGCTCCCTGGGTTGTTCTGGGGGTATTCGGAGTGCTGGGGGGCAGTATTATTTTCAAGGCCTGGCGCGAGACGGAGGAAGCCCCCGGCGTTTCCGCCACGGCACTGGGCATCTGCAGTCTGCTGCTGGTGGGTATTGCCACCAGCATTGATGCCCTGGCGGTGGGTGCCTGCATGGCCCTGGGCAACATGGGCGGACCGCAGCTGCAACTGGGCCCGGCGGTGAGCCTCATCGGCGGTATCACTTTCATTTGCGCCATGGTTTCCTTCCATAGCGCCCGCCTGCTGCACCACCTCCCCACCCGCGGACTGGAAACCCTGGCCGGCCTCCTGCTCATCGGCCTGGGAATACAGAACGTGGTATGAATGTTGAATTTAGAAATTTTGATTTTGAATGTGTAAGATTCGCTGTGCTGCGCACAGAGAAAAGCTCTGAGATGAATCTCAGAGCTTTTGTTTTATCTACGCATCGCCGGGAAGCGATGCGCGAACTTAACATTCTGCATTCTGAATTATTACTTCCCAAAGTATCTCTTCAGGAGGCCATCGAAACCTTTACCGTGGCGGGCTTCGTCCTTGCACATCTCGTGCACGGTGTCGTGCACGGCATCGTAGCCCAGCTGCTTGGCTCGCTTGGCAATGGCCAGCTTGCTGTTGCAGGCACCAAACTCGGCATCGGCGCGCATGGCCACGTTCTTAGCCGTGCTATCAGTCAGCACCTCGCCCAGCAGTTCAGCAAACTTGGCTGCGTGCTCGGCCTCCTCCCAGGCGTAGCGGCGGAATGCCTCGGCCACCTCGGGGTAGCCCTCGCGCTCAGCCTGGCGGCTCATGGCCAGGTACATGCCCACCTCGCAGCATTCGCCCTGGAAGTGGTCGCGCAGCCCCTTCACCACCTCTTCATCCAGCCCCTGGGCCACGCCCACGCGGTGCTCATCGGCATAGACCTTCTCGGCGGTGTCATCCAGCTCCACAAAGGTATCCACCCCGCATACGGGGCATACCTCGGGCATGGTATCGCTCTCAATGACTTCGCCGCAAACGGTGCACTGGTACTTCTTCATTGTCGTGTGTTCCTTTCGTGTTGTTGTGTTGTTCGTGTCGTGTATGGGTTACCCGGCAGCCGGGAACAGGGGCAATATATCACTATCAATTTGGTATGTCAACCTAATTTTTAGAATTGTTCTAATTTTTTCTTTCTTTTTTTCCCTTCGGCGGGCTCTGGTGGAACAATGCTACGGGAAAGTGAAATAACGTGCAGAAACGTAAAAGGTTGATATACCATATACGGCGCAACTTCCTGCTTGACGGTACCACAAATTGTGCTAATCTGGGCACATGCGATGCATACAATGCGGATTCATGGATGACAAGGTAATCGACTCGCGCATGTCGAAGGACGGCATGTGCATACGCCGCCGGCGCGAATGCCTGCGCTGCGGTTACCGCTACACCACCTACGAGCAGATAGAGCGCACGGAGCTGCGCGTGGTGAAGCGCGATAACCTGCACGAAGCACTGAACCGCGAAAAAATACTGCGCGGCATGGTGAAAGCCTGCGAGAAACGCCCGGTAAGCATGGATCAGCTGGATATCGCGGTAGATGAGATTGTGGCCGACCTGCACCGCGACCATCAGCGCGAGGTTCCCTCCTCCGTGATAGGGATGAAAGTCATTGAAAAGCTGCAGGGTATCGACCCGGTGGCCTATATCCGCTACGTATCGGTCTACCGCCAGTTCCGCACGGTGGATGAATTCATCGAGCTGGTGCGCCGCATGGAAATCAAGACCATCCAGGATCCGCTGCAACGCAAACTTCCGCTGGAATAAGAGATGATTGCCTTCAAGAACAACCGCCCGCTGCTGCAGACGGGGCATTGCGTCATTTCCGACTACGATGCCACCTGGCTGGAAGACGTGCTGCAGCAGGCAGCCGATGCCGCCGGGGTATCGCTTCCCTTCCGTGGGGAAATTGCCCGCGCCATCCTGCTTTACCTGGAAGAGCAATGCCCGCTGCACGCCGTGCCGCTGGACTATCTTTTCCAGCGCATTGCGCGCATGCTGCGCCAGGCCGGGCTGCCGCTCATAGCCGACCACCTGCGGCTGCAGACCCCGCCTGTGGTCATCGACCTGCGCGCCATGGCCGAGCAAAGCCCCCTGCCCCTCTTCTTCTACAACGCCCTGGAGCAGCATCTGGAGCACCTGCGCCGCCTGGGGCTCACCACCTATGAATTTGCCGGGGCAGAATCGTGCAGCAAGCTGCTGGGCGACCGCCAGCGCACCTGCCCCACCCAGCGCCGCGTGCTCAGCGAGCTCAATGCGTTTCTTGCCAATCATCGGTAAACAGATCTCCGGCACACAGAAGCCAGAATATGTGGCAATCCGTGCCATAGCGAGGTGCATTTGTGCTTGCAAATGCACCTTTTTGTAGTAGAATAGCCCGCGTTATGGCAGACCGTACACAGACTGATCCCGTCCGCATGGAAAAAATTGTCAGCCTTTGCAAGCGCAGAGGGTTCATCTTTCAGGCCGCAGAGATATATGGCGGTCTCAACGGTTGCTGGGACTACGGTCCCCTGGGTGTTGAGCTCAAGCGCAATCTGAAAGACTACTGGTGGCGAGTCCACGTGCAGGAGCGCCCCGATATTGTGGGTATGGATGGCTCCATCCTCACGCACAACTCGGTGCTGGTGGCCTCTGGCCACGTGGGTGGATTCTGTGACCCGCTGTGCGATTGTCTGCTCACCAAGGAACGCCTGCGCGCCGACCAGATTCCCGCCCAGAGTGGTGTGGCCTACTGGTGGAAGGGCGCTGCCCGCAAGGATGGCTCCTGGAGCACGAAGAAAGAATTCTCCATGCTGGTGGAAGGCACGGACGATAAATCCGCCAAGACTGCCCGCAAGGGAGCGCTGCAGTACTACAGCCAGATTGCCGGCAAGGGCACGCAGCCTGCCGACCTGGAGCTCATCGAAGAACGCACCGAGGAAGTGACCGATTCCGTGCGCTACAACCCGGCCAACGGCTCGCTGGTAACGGAAGCCCGCTCCTTCAACCTGATGTTCAAGACCACCATCGGTGCCACCTCCGATGAGAACGACCCCGCCAGCACCGGCTGGCTGCGCCCGGAAACCGCGCAGAGCATCTTCTGCCAGTACAAGAACATCCTCGATTCTTCCCGCAACAAGATTCCCTTCGGTATTGCCCAGATTGGTAAATCCTTCCGCAACGAAATCAACCCGCGCAACTTCACCTTCCGCTCCCGCGAGTTCGAGCAGATGGAGGTAGAGTACTTCTGCCGCGCCGAGGATGGTTTCCGCCTGACCGATGAGTGGCTGGAGAAGAGCCTCCAGTTCTACGAGGACATCGGCATTGCCCGCGATAAGATTCACATCCTCGACGTGCCGGAAGAAGAGCGAGCCTTCTACTCCAAGAAGACCTACGATCTGGAATACGAGTTCCCCTTCGGCGTGCAGGAGCTCATGGGCATTGCCTACCGCACGGATTACGACCTGGGCCGCCACCAGGAAGGCTCGGGTAAACCCATGGAATACTTTGATGAGACCACCCGCGAGCGCTTCATCCCGCACGTGGTGGAACCCTCTGCCGGTTGCGACCGCTCCGTGCTGGCCGTCATCTGCGAAGCCTTCGATGAGGAGGAACTGGGCAAGGACGGCAAGAGCGACATCCGCACCGTCATGCACTTCCACCCCCGCATGGCTCCCATCAAGGCCGCAATCTTCCCGCTGCTCAAGAAGAACGCCGAGCAGGTGCGCATCGCCCGCGAGATTGAGGCCGAACTGCGCCCCTTCATGAACGTGTTCTACGATGAAGCCGGTGCCGTGGGTCGCCGCTACCGCCGCCAGGACGAAGTGGGCACCCCCTTCTGCATCACAGTGGACTTCGAGACCCTGGGTGAGGAAGGTGACCCCGCCCTCAAGGACACGGTGACCATCCGCCACCGCGATTCCATGGAGCAGGAGCGCGTGGCCATCAGCGAACTGCTGCCCTGGCTGCTCAAGCGCATTCACTAAACATCCCCTTTACCCACGCCCGCAGGCACCACCGTGTCTGCGGGCTTTTTTCCCTGTATATGCTCAGTGCAGTAGAACAGACGCGCCTGCAGGCAGAACTGCTGCCGGGGGAACGGGTGCTGTGGCATGGCCGCCCGCAGCTGCCGGTGGTGAACAGCGCCACGTTGCCGCTTTTCCTGCTGGCGGTGCTGTGTCCGCTCCTGCTGCTCTTCCCGCTCATGCAGCAGCGGCGGCTGCGCCGCACGCTCTACCTGCTCACCGACCGCCGCATCCTGGTCTACCGCGCAAACTGGTGGCACGGGGTGCAGCGACATGCCTGGCCGCTGGAACCCGGCATCATCACCGCCCGCGTGCAGCGTCCCGCCGGCCGCGGCGACCTGGTCATGGAATTCACCTATGGCCACCGCGTATCAGAAGATAAGGGCTTTCTCCATGTGCCCAATGCCCTCCGCGTGGCACGTCTGATTGATGAAGCGGAGAAGAACCTGAACTGCCCGTGATTTCTCTGCTCCTGCAACCTGAGGCAGAAGACAATGCGCAAAAGTGTGTAAAATTCAGGATTCAATCTTGAATTTTACACAAGCGGATACAGCCAGCCCGCCGAACATCCACTACGTGGCCGCAAGACCACTCGATTTCCGCCCTCGGGCATGTGCCCCCTTTTCAGCAGGAGCAGGCACATGAACCCACGGGGTTTACCTTACCAGTTATAACCGGCAATGGCGGCTTTCATCTCGCGCACGGCTTCGGTGAGCCCGGTGAAAATGGCGCGGCAGATGATGGTGTGGCCGATGTTAAGCTCCGTAAGGTGCGGCACCACGGCGAGATCAGCCAGGTTGCCTGTCTGAATGCCATGGCCTGCGTGCACCTCGATACCCAGGGAATGAGCCAGCCGGGCAGCGGCCACCAGGCGGGCGGTTTCTGCGGCGCGTTCCTCGCCCAGGGTGTTGGCAAAGCGGCCGGTATGCAGCTCAACCATGGGGGCCCCCACGGCCGCACTGGCACGCACCTGCTCAGCATCGGGATCAATAAACATACTCACCTTGCTGCCATTGGCCAGCAGGGCGGCCACGAGCGGGCGCAGCTCCTCCATGTGGCCGGCGACATCGAGCCCGCCTTCGGTGGTGATTTCCTCGCGACGCTCGGGCACCAGGCACACAAAATCCGGCTTGAGGCGCAGGGCGAATTCCAGCATGGCGGGCGTGGCACCCATTTCCAGATTGAGCGGCAGATTCACCTCACGGCGCACAGCAAAGGCATCGGCATCCTGCATGTGGCGGCGGTCCTCGCGCACATGCAGCGTAATGGAATCTGCCCCGCCGGCCTGAGCCGCACGGGCGGCAGCCACGATATCGGGCTCCACGTTGTGGGAATCGAGCATGGTGGCATAGCGCGCCTGACGCAGAGTGGCCACGTGGTCAATATTGACACCAAGATGCATAACGAAGATTGTGATGAATGGGAATGATACTTTGTTGAAAAAAGAACCCCGGCCCTGCCGCTTGCAGAACCGGGGTTCCGAAATCTGCTGCTTTAGTGCAGGAAGTGGCGGGCACCCGTGAACACCATGGCAATGCCGGCGGCATCGGCTGCGGCAATCACCTCTTCATCGCGGATGGAACCACCGGGCTGGATGCAGGCGGTAGCACCGGCATCGATGGCGGTCTGCAGGCCGTCAGCGAAGGGGAACAGACCGTCGGAGGCAATCACGCTGCCCTTGAGGTCGAGCCCGGCCTGACCGGCCTTCCACACGGCAATCTTGGCGGAATCCACGCGGCTCATCTGGCCGGCGCCGATACCCAGGGTGCCGTTCTTGTTGGTAAAGACAATGGCGTTGGAGTGCACCTGCTTGCACACGCGCCAGGCAAAGCGCATGGCTTCGAGCTCCTCTGCCGTGGGCACGCGCTTGGTCACCACCTTGGCTTCCAGGTTGTCCAGGCCCATCACCTCGTCATCGCGCTTCACGGTCATGAGACCACCGGGAGCCGTGCGAACCATGGGCACCTTGCAGAACTCACGCCAGGCATCCATATCAATGCGCATGATGCGGCAGTTCTTCTTCTTGGTGAGGATGGCGCGAGCCTCGGGCTCATAATCCGGGGCGATAATCACATCGGTGAAGATGGCACCCACGATGCGGGCCAGAGCCTCGGTCATGGGACGGTTCATCACGATGACACCGCCGAAGGGAGCCTGCGTATCAGTCTGGTAGGCGCGCTTCCAGGCTTCCACCAGGTCTTCATCATCCTGACCCACACCGCAGGGGTTGGTGTGCTTCAAGATACCCACCGTGGGACGGCGGAAGTTCATAATGAGGGAAGCGGCGGCATCCAGGTCCAGCACATTGGTGTAGGAAAGTTCCTTACCCTGCAGCTGGGTGAAGATGGAATCGAAGTTGCCGTACATGACACTGGGCTGGTGGGGGTTGTCACCATAGCGCAGGGTCTGGTTGAACGGCAGGGAAAGCGTGAAGTTGTTCTTAGTGCTATCCTCGGCGCGGTGGCCCAGGTAGTTGGAGATGGCGGTATCGTAAGAGGAAGTGCGCATGAACACCTTCACAGCCAGCTTCTCGCGGGTCTTGAGGGTGGTATTGCCCTGGTGGTTCTCCATTTCCTCCAGCACGGTATCATAGTCGGCCGGGTCGGACACCACGGTCACAGAGGCATAGTTCTTAGCCGCAGAGCGCAGCATGGAGGGGCCGCCGATATCAATCTTCTCGATGGCTTCAGCCAGGGTCACGCCCTCCTTGGCGATAGTTTCCTCAAAGGGATACAGGTTCACACAGACCAGGTCAATGGTGGGGATATCGTTATCCTTAGCCTGCTGCTGGTGTTCCTCCAGGTCGCGGCGCTGGAGCAGGCCGCCGTGCACCTTCGGATGCAGGGTCTTCACGCGGCCATCAAACAGTTCGGGAGCACCGGTGTAGTCGGAAATCTCGGTTACCGGCAGGCCCAGTTCCTGCAGGTAGCGGCAGGTGCCACCCGTGGAAATAAGCTGAACATTCTGGGCCACAAGGCCCTTGGCAAACTTATCAAGCCCGGTCTTATCCGATACGGAAAGCAGGGCGCGCTGAATTCGTGTTGTTTCCATGATAGATTCTGGTTTCCTCCGCGAAAGCGGCGGCGTAAGTTACTATGTTCCGGCACAAAATGCAAGCCCAAAATCACGGCACGCTCAACAAACAAGTATTTTTGCTCCGCGAATTGCGAAATCTCATTGACTTAAACCGGGTCTTGCGGCATAATGTACGTATCGAAACAACTTTTGCCATGTCTTTCAACATTCAGAACGTCGTCATCGGCGGGCAGGAGCCTTTCTTCCTGCTCGGGCCCTGCTCTCTTGAAAACGAAGCCTTTGCCTGGGAAATGGCCACGGCCATCAAGGAAATCTGCACCCGCCTGGGTGTACAGTTCATCTTCAAGGCCTCCTACGACAAAGCCAACCGCACCAGCGTGAAGAGCTTCCGCGGCCCGGGCATCGAGGAAGGCTGCCGCATCCTCTCCGAAATCGGCAAGGAACTGCAGTGCCCCGTGGTGACCGATGTGCACACCGAGCAGCAGGCTGAATACGCCGCCCAGTTTGTGGATCTGCTCCAGGTGCCCGCCTTCCTGAGCCGCCAGAGCGACCTGCTGGAAGCCTGCGCCAAGACCGGGCGTCCGGTGAACATCAAGAAGGGCCAGTTCCTTGCCCCCTGGGACTGCAAGAACATCTGCGAAAAGATGGAAGCCTTCGGCTGCGATAAATACATGCTCTGCGAGCGCGGCACCTCCTTTGGCTACAACAACCTGGTGGTGGACATGCGCGGCATGTACTGGATGAAGAAGTTCGGCTGCCCCGTGGTGTTCGATGCCACGCACTCCGTGCAGCGCCCGGGTGGTCTGGGTGGTGCTACCGGCGGCGACCGCGAGCTCGCCCCCGTGCTGGCCAATGCAGCCATGACCATGGGTATCGACGGCGTGTTCATGGAAGTGCACAAGGACCCCGACCATGCCATGAGCGATGGTCCGAACCAGGTGTACCTCAAGGACCTCGAAAAGATTCTCAGCAACCTCATGCTGGTGCGCAAGGCCTGCCAGCAGATGGCCACTCTGTGATGAAACGTGCCCTGACACTCCTTTCCCTGCTGTTCCTGCCCCTGCAAAGCTGGGGGCAGGTGCAGACCAGTGCCACCGCGGCAGATGAATTCCCGGCGTTGCAATTCCTGCCACCCGGTTCTGAAATCCAGGGCATTTCCATTCCCCGTTACGAGAACCACCGGGTGACAGCCCTGCTCCTTTCTGACAAACTCATCGTCAAGGACAGGCAGACGGTCATTCTGGAGAAGCTGAATGCCGCTCTCTATGGTGAAGACAACTCGGAAACCGATGTCAGGACCGACAGCGTCTCCTACAGCTTTGCCACGAAAATTGCCCGTACCACGGGCGACGCAGAGGTCATTGACCCCCGATTCACCGCCAAAGGCAAAGGAGTTGTTTTCAATACCTCGACCCGAAAAGGGTTTCTTTCCGGCCCGGTGAGGACTACGATTGCTACGGCTAAACTGAACAAGAAGAAAGGGCAGAAGAAATAATGAAAGCCGCAGTCATTGCAGCCTTAAGCATTCCCGTATTCTGCGCGGCAGCAGATTACAATACTGATTACCAGGCCTCCCGCACCCAGGCCGATGCCTGGTGCAATGCCTTCAACCAGGTAAAGACTGATCTGGGTGAGCTGGGGGTTGAGCTCCCCGCTCCCACCAGGGATTATGAGCACCCGGCAGCAGATGCACAGCCGGGAGAAACGCTCGTGACCTCGGAGCTGGGGATGATGTTCGATGCCGCCAACTCCCGCATTATCTATCTGGGCAATGTGCGGCTGGTTGACCCGCGCCTGAGCCTCATTGCCACGGAGCAGATGCATGTCAACATGCCCGGCATGTCGCTTGGCAACAAGAAGAAGGCCGACACCCCGCCTGCAGCCATCGACAACCCGGCAGATCTGGGCGCAGCAGATGAAACTGCAGCCCCTGTCGTGGAGGGAGAAGAAGAATCTGTTGCAGAAATGGAGGAAGAACCGGCCTACACCGGTGAAAAAGTCACTGTAATTGCTCAAAACGCCATTGCCGACACGGTCAACAATGCCATTCTGCTGTACTCCCCCGATGAAAGTGGCGAAATCTTCCTCGATATGGGGAAAAACAAGGTAAAAATCACCACGGCCGGAAAAGGCGGAATCCCTCGTATTCTGGCAGACCCTCAGGGCAACCTGCTGCTGGAGGGAGATGATATCTACCTGAGCATGGCCGACCGCAAGGGAGAAGCCACCGAGCTCCGCACCCAGGGCGGTCACCTTTACTACCACGCAGCCACGCGCACCCTGCACGCCCCCGGACAAAGCAACTACAAAGGAGCCCAGGGAACCCTGTGCTGCAATGAAATGCTCACCGTGCATCTGGCATCTGCCGCTGAGGCAGAACCGGCCAAGCCAGCCAAAGGCTTCATGAGCCAGTTTACCGGTCTGCGTTTCGATGGCATTGAAACCGCTGTGGCCAAGGGAGAGGTGGTGGCCATTGCCAGCGCCCGCGAGGGGCGCCCGGCCACCCGCGCCGAAGGCGATGAGCTGCACTACAACGGCCAGACGGGTGAGATTTCGCTTACTGGCAGCAAATGCCACCTGGCCCATGGTGACTATGTAGTGAATGCCGATGAAGGCATCCACCTGCTGCAGAATGGTGATATTGAGCTGCGCGGCAAGGACATCAACGGCTCATATGCCCGCCTGAACAAGGACACAGGCAAATCGATTCCCGGTAAGTTCAAGGCGAATTCAACCATCATCTTCCGCGCAGACCTGGGTACCATCAATACCGAAAGCGGCATCACCCTGGCCGATGAAGAAATGGATTTCAGCTGCACCGGCCCCACTCACCTGGTGCTGGCCCGCAAGGAGGGAGCAAAAGAGACCACCCCGAAACCCGGCATGCCGAATCTGGCCATTGCCGAGTACAAGGACGTGATCCGCGCCCGCGCCACCGGCAATGTGATTGCCCACCGCTACGAACCCGGCACCGGCAAATGCCTGGGTGAGCTGAAGGCAGAAACCGTGGTAACCGACCTGACCACCGGCGAAACCCAGCTGACCGGAGCCATTGGTCAGCCGCTCATTGCAGTATACAATGGCAACCGCGTAGAATCCGTGCCGGCAGAGGGAGAAGCCGCCACCATGGAACTACTTGCCAATGGCGATTTGAAGCTCAACGGGGCAGATATCAGCACCACCCTGTTGACCGACAAGGGCACCACCACGGCCAGGTGCAAGGACTACGTGCTGCTGGTACGCGCCGAGGATCGCCTGCAGACCGGCAGTTCCACACGCATCTATTCCGATACAGGCATACTGACCACCAATGGACCGCTGAACGCCAAACTGGTTGCCAGGGATAAGGCCAGGCCGGCAGCGAAGAAGGGTGGATTCCCGAGCCTGCGTTTCAACTACACCGGCATTGATGAAGCCACCACTGATTCCGGCTGCACGGTACAGACTGAGAAGGGCTCCATGCAATGCACCGGAGCCGTGCGTCTGGTCATGGATACGGAAGGAAAGGGAGCCGACAAGATGCTGGGCGGGCTGAAGCACGCCGTGGCACGCGGCAACGTGATGCTGGCAGGCAAGGATAAGACCGGGCGTCTGGTGCGTGCCACCGGTGATAAGCTCACCGTCAATGCCGCTACCGGCATGAAGATTCTCAGTGGCAGAGAGGTTACTCTGGCTGATATCAACAACACCCACAAGGCCTCCGGCGCGGGTGCCGCCATCAGTATTGATGCTGATAACAACGCCACGATCACCGGTGCAGAGCATACCACCTACGCCACCAATATCCACGAGCAGATTAACAATCAGAAAAATCAGAAATCCGAACAGTAATTATGGAAATTCTTCTTCAAGCCAACAACCTCTGCAAATCCTACGGCGAACGTCAGGTGGTGAGCAATGTGAACATCACCGTGCATGCAGGTGAGATTGTGGGTCTGCTGGGTCCCAACGGTGCCGGCAAGACCACCTCGTTCTACATGGTAGCCGGCCTGGTACGCCCCGATGTGGGCTCCGTGGATTTCTGCGGCAAGGACGTCTCCGGGCTTCCCATGCACCTGCGTGCCCGCCTGGGCATGGGCTACCTGCCCCAGGAAGAATCCATCTTCCGCAAGCTCACGGTGAACGAGAACCTGATGGCCATTCTCGAAACCCGTGCCGACCTCACCCGCAAAGAAAAGAAAGCCAAATGCGATGAGCTGCTGGAGCGCTTCAACATCACCCGCCTGCGCAAGAGCCAGTCCATTCAGCTTTCCGGCGGTGAGAAGCGCCGTCTGACCATCGCACGCGCCCTGGCAGCCAACCCGAAACTGCTCATGCTCGATGAGCCCTTTGCCGGTGTGGACCCCATCGCCGTGCAGGACATCCAGCACATTGTGGCCTCCCTGCGCGAGACAGATGGCCTCTCCATCCTGATTACTGACCACAACGTGCGCGAAACACTGGGTATCGTGGATCGCGCTTACATTCTGTTTGAAGGCAAGGTAATCAAGGAAGGCAATGCCGAGGAAATTGCCAACGACCCCAAGACCCGCAAGATTTACCTGGGCGAGCAGTTCAAGATGTAAACAGCGGCGACAGGATATCGCAAAGTTCATCGTATGAGGCCACACGCGAAAGCTGTGGCCTCATTGCCTTGGTGCCGGGGATTCCCTTGGCATAGGCCAGCAGACGGGAACGCATGGCACGCATGGTTACTAATTCATCGCCATAGTGGTGGCTGTCAATCGCCATGCGGGTATGGCGCAGCATGAAAGCGAGACGCTCCTGCGCAGTGGGGGGCTCCGGCACCACTCCGGTGCGCAGGTATTCCCGGGCCTGGCGGAACAACCAGGGGGCATTCATGGCCGCGCGGCCAATCATGACCGCCGACACCGCCGTGGTCTCGCGTACGCGCTGCACGTCCTGCGGGGTGGCAATATCGCCATTTCCAATCACCGGAATGCTCACCAGGCGGGCACAGTGATCAATCATCTCCCAATCAGCCTTGCCGCCATACTGCTGCGAGCGGGTGCGCCCGTGAATGGCAATGGCCTGCACCCCTGCGGCCTCCAGCCGGCGCACGGCTTCGGGTGCGCAGATATGCTCCTGATCCCAGCCTATGCGAATTTTGGTAGTCACCGGGCAATCGCTGCCCAGCTCCTGCACCACAGCAGCGGCTATGCGCTGCAGCAGGGGCAAATCCTTCAGCAGCGAGGAACCGCCATTCTTACCCACCACCTTGGGTACCGGGCACCCGGCGTTGATATCCAGGAAATCCGGCTGCATGGCATCCACAATGATGCGGGCGGCGGCAGCGCAATGCTCCGGCACTGAGCCGAAAATCTGCACACCCAGCGGGCGGTGCGCATCCTCAAACTCCACATAACGGCGGTTGCGAGCCCACGCTTGCAGCACACCCTCGGCGGAGACAAACTCGGTCACCATCACATCCGCTCCCTCTGCCTTGCACAAGGTGCGGAAAATCGGGTCCGTCACCCCGGCCATGGGGGCCAGATAGAGCGGGAAGGAGGAAAAATCGGGCAGCGGCATCGTGATTCACCAGAGTAAGGATTCCACCCAGCCCAGATAGGCAGCACTCAGTTCCACGCCGTAGAACAACCAGATAAAGGCAGCCGTGATAAGCGCCGGGCCGAAAGGCATGGGAGTACCCCGCCCGATGCGTGCCACCAGCGCCGCAGCAATGCCAATGAAACTGCCCCCCACCAGAGCGAACACCACGCCCTGCCAGCCACAGAGCGCACCAATGGCCAGAGCCAGCCAGGCATCACCACTGCCCATGGCCTCCTTGCGGGCGGCATAACCGCGGCAGGTGCCGCACAGTTCCTCATGCTCCTCCAGGGAAAGCATTGTACCATCCGGCAGGGTGAGGGTATCGACCGTAAACACCAGCTCACCCGGGTCAGAAACATGGGTACTTTCCGTGGCTGCAGTCAGGGTGAAACGGTTGGAGCTCTCCATAAAGATATCACTCCACAGCAAACGCTCATTGTCCAGCAGCAGCTCCACATCCTCGCCATCGGCCGCCTGGCGCAGCGTCCATTCCTTTACATCTTCAAAACTCTGCTGCTTGCGGCCAAAGAAGAACTTACCGGCAATAGCCACCAGCCGGAACAACAGGAACCCGCCGAAAGCCCCTGCTCCACTACTCAGCAGACCGTCCAGCGGCTCCATTCCCTCCCCGCTGAACCAGGGAGAAAGCGCATTCACCCCCACGCCGGCCAGGGTGGCAATCAACGCCAGCGAGGGCAGCACAATCATCTGCTCCCAGTCAATGCAAAGACAAGCCAGCATCACCGCTACCCAGATGCAAAGCAGCACCTGAGTCACGATATCATCTGTGCAGAAATACCAGGCAACTGCAGCAAAAAGAAGAGCACACACCAGCTCCACCACGCAGTAGCGCGCCGTATAATGCTTGCCGCAGCAGGCCGTGCGCCCGCGCAGCATCAGGTAGCTGAGCACCGGCAGATTCAGATACCACGGAATCGGAGCCTTGCACAGCGGGCAGAATGAGCGCCGGGGTTCATTCACGCTCAGTCCCCGCGGCATGCGGTAAATCACCACATTGAGGAACGAGCCTATGCACGCTCCGAACAGCCCGAAAAATAAAGGCAGCAACCACGGCGTGGCCGATGTCACTCCCTGAATGTATGTATTAAGCTCTTCCATAGTTCCTATGGCCAAGACCATACCACAGCCAGCCCCGGCGGTCAAATCGAAATCCCCAGGGAATACAGAATGCAGCATGTGTATCATGTTTTACAGAAAAAAAGAGCCGGCTCTGAGGTGAATCTCAGAGCCGGGCTCTTGCAGATAAGAAATAAATTCCGGCTTACCTGGTCTGCCAGCCGCCACCCAGCTGGGTGTAGAGGGTGGGGATGCAGGAAGCATACTGGTAGCGGTAGGCTGCCAGCTGGGTCTGTGCCGGGAAAAGCCCCTGCTGGGCCGTGAGCACTTCATAGTAGCTGGCCAGGCCCTGGGCGTAGCGGGCTTTGGAAAGCTTCACGCTTTCCTGGTAGGAAGCCACGGCCTGCTCCTGCTTGCGCATAATCTCGCGCAGCTTGGTGCGCTGCACCAGCGTGGTGGAGATTTCGGCCATAGCCGCCAGCACGGTCTGCTCATAATCTGCCTTGGCGGCGAGGAAGGCATCGCGCTTCATCTTTTCGTTAGCGCGCAGCTGCCCTGCCTGGAAGAGGGGCCCGGTCAGGTTGGCACCAATACCCCAGCCATCCAGGCTGCGGCTCATGCCGTGGCGCAGGTCAGGCGTAGCCACGCCAGCCAGCCCCGTCAGGCTGATGCTGGGGAAGTAGTTGGCAATCGCCACGCCTACCTCGGCATTGGCAGCGCGGAGATCCTGCTCAGCGGCGCGGATATCCGGGCGGCGGGCAATCACATCGGCCGGAATACCGGCAGCCACCTTACTGGCATTGGCAAAGGCCATCATGTTGCCACCGCGGGCTATCGGTCCCGGCATGCGGCCAGCCAGAGTGGAAAGGGTGTTCTCCAGCTCGGCAATCTGCATCTGCAGGTTCGGAATCTGAGCCTCGGCAGCAGAAAGAGCCGCCTGGGCAGAAGCTGTCTGCAAACGGTCAGCCACGCCACCTTCGAGCTGATTCTCGAAGAGCTTGAGCGATTCGCGGTAGGAAGCTACGGCATCATGGGCAATCTTGAGCTGTTCATCCAGCATGATGAGGCGCAGATAACCATTGGCCACCTGCTTCATGAGGGAGATACGCAGGTTGTTGAAGCTCTCCTCAGCCGCAAGGGCAGAAGCCTCGGCGCTCTCAATACCCTTGCGGGTTCTGCCCCAGAGGTCGAGTTCCCAGGAAGCGCTGAGACCACCCGCACCGGGTATCATCTTCTCATCAGACAGGGAGAGATTGGAGGTCGAGCTTGCGCCTTTATTGGCACCTGCCATGTAATTCACCCAGGGGAACATGGGAGCGCGAGCCACGGTGATATAGTGGCGGGCCGCCTCTACATTGTGCATCATGGCCTCCAGATTCCGATTGCTGGTAAACACATCATTAAGCAGTTGCTCCAGCTTAGCATCCTTGAGCACCTGCTGCCAGGGCAGGTCGGCCATGGTGCTGCCAGCCACGCCTGCCCCGCGGAATTCTGCGGGAACCGGCATCTCAGGCGAGGACCAGATAGGGCCGAACGAGCAGGATGCCACCAGACCAGCGGCACCGGCAAGACTGAGAATCAGAGTACGTTTCATGTTGATGATATGATATCGCTTTATGTTTGATTTTGTCAAGTAATTTTCCACGACCTGAGCTCAATATTATTCGTCGTCCTTATGGGCGGCCAGGTATTCGCGGGCCCCCACTTCATCGGGGTCATCCCCCAGCGTGGCAAGGTTGAACCTGATACGGAAGAGGCGCATGATGAATACATAGGAACAGGGGATGAGGAACACACCCACCACAGTGGCCACGGTCATGCCCACCACCACCACGGTGCCGATGGAGCAACGGGCCAGCGCACCGGAACCGCTTGCAAGCATGAGCGGCACGCAACCCAGGATGAAGGCCAGCGAGGTCATGAGGATGGGGCGCAGACGCAAGCGGGCGGCCGAAAGCGTAGCGGAGAGCAGGTCCTTGCCGCGTTCCATTTCCAGGTTGGCGAATTCCACGATGAGAATGGCATTCTTGGCCGCCAGACCCACGAGCATCACGAGGCCTACCTGGGCATACAGGTTGAGTTCCATACCCATCCAGTACAAGCCGGCATAGGCACCCAGCACGGCAATGGGCACAGTGAGGAACACCGAGACAGGCAGAGTCCACTTCTCATACAGAGCCACCAGAATCAGGAACGCGAACACCGATGACATGGCGAAGATAGTAGCCAGGCCGGTGCTGTTGCGCACCTTGTTTTCCTGGAACGACATATCCTGGTAATCCATGCCCACCTTGGAGGGGTCCATGGTTTCGGCATACACAGCCTCCATAGCCTCCATGAGCTGCTGGGTGGAATAGCCGGGGCGCGGCATCACGTTCAGCTTGGCGGAGTTGTAGATGTTGTGGTGCATCACGAACTCGGTATCGGCAATATCCTTGATGTTCACCAGGGCCGAAAGCGGCACGCGCTCGCCATCCTGGTTGCTCACGAAGAAGCCATCCATCTTATCCAGGCTGGTGCGGTCGCTGCCCTGGGCCTGCATGTATACCTGCCACTGCTGGCCGAAAGCGTTGAAGAAATTGATGAAAGCAGAGCCGTTGTAAGTAGCCAGCAGATTATTGGCAGCAGAGATATCCACTCGGTGGAACTTGCACTTTTCCTTGTCCAGCTCCACAAATTTCTGCGGGGTATCCGCCATCATCATGTCCATGCACATGGCCACCTCCGGGCGCTGGCGGGCGGCCGCCTCGAAACGCAGCACCTGCTCGCGCAGGTAGGGCACGCCCTGCCCCTACAGGTCGTTGAGCACCATGGTCACACCATTGGCCGTGCCCACGCCGGGAATAGCCGGGGGCATGAGCACCATGGCCATGCCGTCCAGAGCAGCGGCATGCAAGCGGCCCTGAATGCGGCTCTGCACCTCGGCAGCGGTTTCGGGGCGGTCCTTCCAGTCCTTGAGCTCAATGAAAGCAATACAGGCACCGGGGGTCTGCACACTGTTCAGGATGTTGATGCCCACCACGGTGGTCAGGTTCTTCACCGCGGGGTCAGAGAGGGCATCCTCAAACTTCTTGTTTTCAGCATAGGCCACCTGAAGCGAAGTATCGGGCTTCATCACCAGAGCCGCCAGCAGGAAGCCCTGGTCTTCATCCGGCAGGAACGCCTTGGGCACCAGCTTCGACATGGGGGCAATCGCAGCCCAGAACAGCAGCAGCAGAGGCATGGAGATAATCAGCTTACGGCAGAGCCCGCCGCAGATTTTCACGTACATGCCGGCGGTGCAGTCATAGCACCAGTTAAAGAGTTTGTAGAACGGCTTGAAGATGCTGCGGTTCTGGTTGGTCGGCTTGAGCATGAGGGCGCACAAGGCCGGCGAGAGCGTGAGGGCGTTGAACGCCGAAATGAGCATGGACACCGCAATGGTGATGGCGAACTGCTTGAAGAGCGTACCGGTGATGCCTTCCAGCAGCAGCGAAGGCAGGAACACCGCCGCCAGCACCAGAGCAATGGCGATTACCGGGCCACTCACTTCCTGCATGGCCGCAAAGGAAGCCATGCGCGGGTTGAGGCCCTTGTCGATGTGGTGCTGCACGGCTTCCACCACCACGATGGCGTCATCCACCACCAGACCGATGGCCAGCACCATACCCAGCAGTGAGATGGTGTTGAGCGAGAAGCCCAGCATGGGGAACACGCAGAAAGTCGAAATAAGCGACACCGGCACAGCAATGAGCGGAATGAGCGTGGCGCGGAAGTTCTGCAGGAACATGAACACCACCAGAGCCACCAGCACAATGGCTTCAATGAAGGTGCGCTTGATTTCATCGATTGAATAGCGTACGGCGGTGGTCGTATCCAGCGAAACATCGCCACTGATACCCTGGGGCATGATGGCCGCCTGCTTCCCGAATGTCTTGCGCAGACGGTCCACCGTAGCAATGGCATTGGAACCGGGAGTCTGGAAAATCACCACGGCAGCAGAAACCTGGCGATTCAGACGCCCCGTGGCCGAGTAGTTGGAGGAGCCCAGCTCCACCTTGGCAATGTCCTTCAGATAAATAATCTCATCGCCCACCTGGCGCACGATAATCTCCTCGAACTGCTCGGGGGAGCTCAGGCGACCCTGGGTACGGATGGAAATGGTCTTTTCCTGGCCATCGGGTACGGGGTCGGCACCCACCTTACCACCGGGGTTGGTGGTATTCTGCGCAGCAATGGCCGCGCGCACCTCGCCAATGGAGATGTTGTAGTGGGTCATGATGTTGGTATCCAGCCAGATACGGATAGCATAGCGCCCCGCACCGTACACCGTTACCTCGCCCACGCCCTCCACGCGCTTGAGTTCATCCACCATCTTCACCTGGGCATAGTTGGCCAGGTCCACGGAGCTGTAGCTGCCATCCGGGGAGGTGAGGGAATAGATGATGAGGGGCAGCCCGGGCTGCTGGCGGATGGTCACACCGGAGTTGAGCACCTCGGTAGGTACCTGGGACTGGGCCTGCCCATAGCGCATGTTGGTGAACACCTGGTCCAGGTCGGGGTCGGTATCCGGGTTGAAAACCACCTGCAGGGAATATACGCCGTTGTTCGAAGAAACGGAGGTCATGTAATCCATGCCCTGCACACCGGAAATTTCGCGTTCCAGCGGAGTACCCACGGAGTCGGCCACGGACTGGGCATCGGCACCGGGGAACATGGCCATCAGCTGGATAGTGCGCGGGGTAATCTCCGGATACTGGGAAATCGGGAGATTCATGAGGCACACCAGGCCCAGCAGCGTGGTCACCACGGCAATCACCGTGGCAATCACTGGATGTTTAATGAAAAAGGGACTCATGGCGGCTGTTATTCTGCGTCGTTATCCGAGGTCACGGACTCCACGGTGGTGGTGGGCTGCTCGTAGATGAATGGCTGCGGAACCACCGTGCCGAATCCCCCCTGAGCCCCCGCTTTGCGCATACCGGCATTAGCCAGGGCATACTGGGCGGCCATCTGGCCGCCGCCCACGATGACCCGGGCATCCTCCACGTTCTCGATGCCGGCTTCCTTAAGTGTCTCGGCAATGGGTTTCACCGTGCCGGTCACCACCTGCATGAGCATGGGCACCGTGGTGCCATCGCCATTCGGCATATCCAGCACCAGTTCCTTGCCCAGCTTCACATCGATACCCAGCGGGGTATTATCCGGCGCCACTACATAAATAAAGCGGTGGTTCATGGAGGAGATGAGCGCACGGGAGGGTACCAGCAGGGCATCCTTGATTTCACCGGTCTTCGCGCTCACACGCACAGCAGCACCCGTGCGCAGCTTGAGCTGCGGATTCGGGATGTAACCCACAAACTTCACGGTGCCGGTGGCCTGGCTGATTTCGCTATCCACGGCATGCACCTTACCCTTGTGCTCAAACACGGTGCCGTCTTCCAGAATGAGGTCAAATTCCTTCACCGGGCTCATCTTGTCCGGCAGGTCGTAGTAATCGCCCTCCTGAGCCTGTTCGTTCATCTGGCGGGCGGGCACCGAGAAATCCACGCGGATGGGATCAATGGAGGACATGCGGGTCATGACCACCTGACCGGCAGCCACATAATCACCCACGCTCACATTGGATTGGGAAGCCAGTCCCTTGAACGGCGCGCGGATGGTGCAGCGGTCGAGGTTGAGCTTAGCCATTTCCAGCGCAGCCTCAGCCTGAGCCACCTGGGCACGAGCCATAGTCAGTGCGGCCTCGCAGCGGCGCTTGCCATGTCTGGCATCGGTGAACTGCTTTTCGGAGACCGAGCCGCTCTCCACCAGTGCCGTGTAGCGCTCCACATCCTTCTGGGCCTGCTCATCAGCCACCTCAGCCTGCAACACACCGGCCTTGGCAGCGGCTACATTGGCCACGGCCTGGTCGTACGCGGCCTGGTAGGTGGCGGGGTCAATGCGGAATAGGACTTCCCCCTTCTCACACAGTGAACCATGCCAGTATATCTGCTCCAGCAACTTGCCTGATACCTCCGGGCGGATATCTGCCTGATCCACCCCGCGCAGGTGGCCAAACCAGGTGGATTTGAGCTCCACGGTGCGCTTCTGCAGCGGCATCACCGTCACGTTGATGGGCGCCATGCCCCGCTGAGCTGTATTTGCGCCAGCATCTTCCCTGCAAGCCACCAGTGCTGTGCTTGCCACCAGCCCGCCAAGGGCAATCATTACTATGTTCGTTGCTTTCATTGATGTTTCTCTATCGGGAGCCTATGCCCCCGGGGTTAAGGTGTTCTGGTAAATGCGCTCCAGCAACTGGCGAAGCTGCTCCACTTCCGCAGGACTGAACCCTGCCACCAGTTGCTCTTCAAATTCCTGCATGGCCTGCTGGGCCTCGGCCTGCCGCCGCCGGAATTCCGCGGTCAGATAGGCATGCTTCACGCGTCCATCCGCATCATCAAAGGCCGTGCGCACATACCCTTTTTCCTCCAGCCGCTGCAGCAGCCCTTTCACCGTGGTGTGGCTCACGCCCAGGTACTGCTCCAGCTCCCGCTGGGAAACGGGAGCCCCATTCCGGCTTTCCAGATACATGAGCACGCGGCACTGCGGCGCGGTGACACGCAGTGTCCCCACGCGCTGCATGAACAAGCTCTCAGCGCGGTCCGACACCATTTTCATGATGAAAACGGGGTGCTTCTCTCTGGGTAATTTTATCTGCATCCGGCAATTATGAAGCATGCTTCACATTTCGGCGCAGAGTATATCAATTCCCCACGCTGAGTCAAGCCGAATTATGCCTGGGCCGCGCGTTTTCTATAATTCCTGCAAAGCTCCGGGAACTCCTTGCCCTGCTCCATTTCGGCAAGCATAGCATCGCGCATCTCCATAGCGGCCTGCATGGCGCATTCACAACTGCCATGCTCTAAATCTGTAAAATAGCGCACAAAGGTTTCTTTCCGGCGGGTGATGCAAAGCCTCCATCCCTGAAAAGATTTCGGCGTACCTTTCTGACCATTGTAACGGGTAAGATATCGAAGTTTTTCCATAGATGTCGGGGCTGAGTCTAGCAAGGAGAAACGAAAAGGTCAAGATTTATATTTGATTTTTTCAAACTTTTACTATTTCAACTACGTAATTTAATTTGCACTTTGTCAAACAAGGTGGTATAATGACAGCATGTCCGGGAACCACGAGGATATACAGCAGATAGATAAGATGCGCACCATTACCGACTTCATCAACCGAGCCGGTTTCGTAGCGATGACCGAAGCCCTGCGCAAAAAGGTGATGAAACTGAGCGTACGCCAATGCTCCGTGCTGGCCAAAATCCGGCGTTACACCCTGGTGCACCCGGAGGGCATGTCCATGAGCACGCTGGCCTCCCGGGCGAACATGTCGCCCTCTGCCGCCTCGCACATGATAGACAGTCTCATGAGCCAGGGCATGGTGGAACGCAACCAGAGCCCCACCGATCGCCGAGCCGTGCTGGTGACCATTGCCAAATCCTTCCAGGCTACTGCTGCCGCAGTAGAGGAAGCCCAGCAGAAAGCCATTAATGATTTGACCAGCGTCCTCAGTGAAGAAGAACTGCGGGTGCACAACATCGTGCTGGAAAAGCTGTACAACACCGTGCTGGAGCGCGACGACGACTGACAGCTCAGCACGTAAGTGCATTGGTAGCCAGCCCCGCGAGGGCGGTTTCACGGTAACCGGCAGCCAGAGCGCGGCCGGTTTCGTTCATGGTGGCAATCACACTATCCAGACTCACGAAGTGGGTACCATCGCCCCGCAGAGCCAGGCGGGCAGCATTCACCGCTTTCACCGCGCCAATGGCATTGCGCTCAATGCAGGGCACCTGCACCAGCCCGCATACCGGGTCACAGGTAAGCCCCAGGTTATGCTCCATGGCAATTTCGGCAGCATTAGCCACCTGCTCATTAGAGCCCCCCATAGCCGCAGTAAGCCCGGCCGCCGCCATGGAACACGCCACCCCCACCTCACCCTGGCAGCCTACCTCGGCACCGGAAATAGAAGCCTTGGCGCGGTAGAGTGAGCAGATGGCAGAAGCCGTAAGCAGGAAAATCTCCACCCCGTGCTCACGCCCCACGGTGGCATCCTGCCGACCGAAGCGCTCATAGTAGCGCAGCACTGCCGGCAGCACACCGGCGCTGCCCATGGTAGGAGCAGTCACCACACGGCCACCGGCGGCATTCTCCTCCGACACGGCAAAGGCCCACAGGTTGATCCAGTCGATGATAGTGAGGGCATCCTGCGTGTTATCGCGGAACATCTCGGCCAGGCGGCGGTAGATGCGCGGAGCACGGCGGGGCAGTTTCAACCCGCCCGGCAGCACCCCCATGGTCTTCACCCCACGCTCAATGGCCTTATCCATAGTCTGGTAGATCTTGCGGATGCGAGAGCGCAGCTCCATACCCGTGGGCAGCGCCATTTCATTGCAGCGCACCACGGCAGCAATAGTCATATTCTCACTCCTGCAATGCTGCAACAGCTCCGCACAGGAATCAAAGGGATACGGCACAGGCAGCGGCGGCTCCGGCAGCTGCTCCATCTCATCGCTGCGGCGGATAGCACCGCCGCCAATCGAAAAATACACCTCGTCAGCCAGCTCCTCACCCGCCTGATTATAAGCACAGCAGCGCATGCCGTTGGCATGCTCCGGCAGGGTCACATCCTTCTGCAGCACTATATCACGCATAGCACTGAACGTGATGGGATGCGTGCCATTCAAGAGCAGCTTACCCTCCGTGGCCAGCGTGGCAATCGCCGGCGTGGCAGACATTTCCATCTTCTCGGCATCCAGCCCCAGCAGGCCATACACCACAGCGCCGGGCGTGCCGTGCCCCACCCCGGTAAGCGCCAGCGAGCCATACAGCCACACGCACACCTGTTCCACCTGTTCCAGCACCCCGCGCTCTGCCAGCTCACGAGCAAAGCGGGCAGCAGCCCTCATCGGCCCCATGGTGTGCGAACTCGACGGACCGATACCGATGGAAAACACATCGAAAAAGCTGGTGTACATGGCGACACATTACACCCGCAGAGCCGCCAAGTCAAGACGCATATCGTGTCGGTTTCTTCAA
>JAFXDR010000113.1 GCA_017521145.1 Akkermansia sp.
AATCCTTTAGAATGTTATTTTTTATCTCTCCTGCTATGAAAATTTCGTATTCTCTCTCTAGGTGGATGTCGCTTCTGGCATTCGTGTTGTGTGGATTTGAAGCAAATGCGGAAACGGCTACACTCTGGGTCTCCGGAGTGAGTGCAGATGGTGGATGGTATGATGTGAATAAAGCCAATCCTAAAGCAGGAGACGGAGATGACTATTTGTGCTATGCTGCGGCAGCTTCAAACCTGATAGCATGGTGGCAGTGTCGGTACAGGATTGAGGAGACCATACCAAATACCGCTGAAAGTATATGGGAAGCCTATAAGGACGCATCAAAAGAGGATGTTGGTGGAGATGTGGGTGCGGCTGTTCAATGGTGGCTTTCTGGTGTAGATTCCCCGGAGAGTAAGGCTGATGAGTCCCGCTCTGTTTATTTATACAGTGCCGATAATAAGTCCCTGCTGAAAAAGTTCGATGGGTATTATTATAATCAATATAATTTATCTAATTATAATGAGTATCATTATATTGATTTAAATGGAAATGAGAAATACGATGAGGGTGTGGATCCCCTTCACTTTTATCCGAAAGCATTGGGCGATTTCATCTATACGTTGAATGAGTCTACGGGTGTCACAGATGAGGTGAGCAATCCTCCCGGCAGTTCAGATGTTCTCACTCTGATAGAGAATGGGTATGGTGTTGCATTATCCATAGAAGATAAAGGGAATACATTAGCTCATGCTATCACATTGTGGGGTGTTGATTATGAGGTGGAAAGTAAAGCCATTACGGCTCTGTACCTTACGGATTCTGATGATGAACAGTACGGTAAGAATAGGGACGGGTTGTTTAGGGTGGAAAGTTCGATAGAGAATGGAAAAATCATTTTTAGTGAATATTGGGGGGATCATGAAGGTGATATCTATGTGAGTGGCTTATACGGCATTAACCCTGCAGTAAGTGATTCGTGGGGCTTGTTGATGGTTCCTGAACCGGCAACGGCTACGCTGGGGCTGCTGGCGCTCACTGGGCTGGCTGTGCGCCGCCGGCGCAGGTAAGCAGAACGTCTTCCAATAAAAAGCAGGCCTCCCCGCCGGGGAGGCCTGCTTTTTTGCTGGGGTTCAGCCTTCAGGCTGTTTTGTAGAATTTATTGATGATGAGGGCGAGGGCTCCATCGCCGGTCACATTGCAGGCGGTGCCGAAGTTATCCATGGCGATATAGAGCGCAATCATGAGCGCTTGTTCCTGTTCGCCAAAACCCAGCATGCTTTGCAGCACTCCCAGTGCGGCCATGATGGCACCTCCCGGTACACCCGGTGCTGCGACCATCACAACTCCCAGCATGAGAATGAAGCCGGCTATGTGCGAGAACTCCACGGGGGTGCCTTGCATCATCATGATGGCAATGGCGCAGGCTACAATCTTGAGCGTGCTGCCGGAGAGGTGGATGGTGGCGCAGAGCGGAATTACAAAGCCTGCCACATCCTGGTTCACGCCGTTGGCTACGGTCTGGCGCAGGGTTACCGGTATGGTGGCGGCGCTGGATTGGGTGCCGAGCGCTGTAAAGTAGGCCGGCAGCATGCGGAAAAGCAGGGGCAGGGGATTACGCTTGCTGATAAGCCCGGCCACACAATATTGGAAAAGCAGCACGGCAATGTGCAGCACGAAGATGACGCCGATAATCTTGATGAACACGGTGAGCACCGCGGCGGCCTGGCCGGAGTAGGACATGTTCAGCGCGATACCGAAGATGAAGAGCGGCAGCAGCGGGATGATGACTTTGGCAATGGTGCGGTAGATGATTTCCCGGAAGTCATTGAATACGCTGTGGAGCGCGCTGCCATTTACGTGCGCCATGCCCAGCCCCAGGATGAAGGCGAGGATGAGCGCGGTCATCACCCCCATGAGCGGAGCAATTTCAATGACAAAGTAGGGTGCGGCATCGTTTCCTTTCGCCAGGGACGAGGTGAGGGTGCCCGCTTCAATGAGCTCTGGGAAGATGCCTGCGCTGGTGAAGTAGGAAGCAAAGCCGGAAATGATGGTGGCTACATAGGCCAGCAGGGTTGTTGCCAGAAGCATGCGGCCTGCTTTTCTGCCGATATCGGCAATGGCCGGAGCCACAAGCCCCACAATCAGCAGCGGAATGATGAAACCCAGAAACTGGCTGAACAGGCCGTTGAACGTGGAGAATACACGTGTGACGGATAGTGGCAGCACTCTACCCAGAAGGAAGCCCAGCAGCATGGCGATAATGATACGCGCTACCAGTCCGATTTTTAACTTTTTCATACGCTGCCGATATTACCAGATTTGCAGAGAACTGGCAACACCAATGTTCGGGAATCGGTATGCGAATAAAAAAAGCCTTGCAGAATTGCAAGGCTTTTTCGATATACGAAGTATAAGATTCGAACTTATGACCCCATCCGTGTGAAGGATGTGCTCTACCACTGAGCTAACTTCGCATTTGCTGTTCCCGTACTGGGTGCGGCGGAATATTACACGATGCTCCGCCTGAATGCAAGCCTTTTTTTGAGATTTTTTTCGGAGCGGAAGAGGGGAAGTGCGTAGATAATTGAATTCTGTAGGGTTTAGGGTGTGAAAAAAAAGAAGGACCCGCCGTGAGCGGCGGGTCCTTTCAGTAGCCCCGGCGGGAATCGAACCCACATCAAAGGTACCGGAAACCTTCGTCCTATCCATTGAACGACGGGGCCGGAATGCGGTGCAGATAATGCCACAGGACAGGCGGTATGTCAAGCCGCTAAGTCTGACATGGTGTGAATGCTTCCCAAGTGCCACAACTGCGGGCGTTACGGGCTCGCGCTGGAAAGACGATTTTTTGCTGAGGTGAAGGAAATTTGTGTTGACTCTGCGGCGGTGAATCTATATACTTACTCTTGCCTTGCCAGGCCCGGTGGCCGGGCGGGTCTAAACTTAAAAACCATTATATACTACTATGGCTAAATACGCTATTAACGGTTTCGGTCGCATTGGTCGCAATGTGCTTCGCGCCATGTCCCAGGCCGAGCTCGAGAAGGTTGTTGCTATTCACGACCTTACCCCCATCGCTACCACTGCTCACCTGCTTAAGTATGACTCCACGCAGGGCAAGTTCAAGGGCACCATCGAGGTTGATGGTGACAACCTGATTGTGAACGGCCACCCCATCAAGATTGTTGGCGGTATGCTGGGTCCGGATCAGCTTCCCTGGGCTGAGCTGGGTGTTGACGTGGTGCTTGAATCCACCGGTCTCTTCACCGCTCGCGAGAAGGCTGAGGGCCACATCAAGGCTGGCGCCAAGAAGGTTCTCATCTCCGCTCCTGCCAAGAACCCCGACCTGACTTTCTGCATCGGCATCAACGACAACGAGTACGATGCCGAGAAGCACAACATCGTGTCCAACGCTTCCTGCACCACCAACTGCCTTTCCCCCATGGTGAAGGTTCTCAACGACAAGTGGGGCATCGAGAAGGGCATGATGAGCACCATCCACTCCTACACCAACGACCAGCGCATCCTTGACCTGCCGCACAGCGACCCCC
>JAFXDR010000114.1 GCA_017521145.1 Akkermansia sp.
AGCCAGGCGAACTGGCCGTTCACGTTGAATTCGAGAAAATGGAGGGTGCCGGCTGCATCGCGCAGAAAATCAAGCCGCGAGAAGGAAAGACCGGTTTCGCGCATCATGCTGCAGATGGCTTCGCTCTGCTCAGATGTCAGTTCGCAGGGTGTCCAGGTGTCGGCGTTGTTGAAGGTGTCGATGCGGCAGTCGGTGCTGCCGCCGCGGGGCATTTCGTAGGCGAAGAGTTTGCCGTTCACGTAGACGACGGTGACATCGTGTGTGGCGCGGCTGAGGCATTGCTGCAGGAACCAGGGGTAGGCGGTATCCAGCCGGGCGGGGTCGACTTTGTTGACCATGAGAATCTGCCCGTTGCCCATGGGTTCTACTCCGTTGGTCTTGCAGACGGTGTCGCCCGCCAGCTGTACCGGGGCGCGGTGCAGCATCTGCCAGGCGGGCACGGGGAAATATTCTGCCGCCAGGCGCATCTGGCGCATTTTGTACCAGGTGCCGTGCGGGGAGGGGTGGATGAGCGCGCATTTGCCGCTGTGAACGGCTAAATCCTTGATGCCGCTCCAGATAAGCAGCACTTCGTTGCGCAGCCATGCTTCCGGGCAGCCTTCTGCCGGCACATCGATGCGGGGCGGGTCGAACATGACCTTGCGGTCGTACACGGCTCCCACTTCGCACTCCCGGCAGGTACGCCCGGTGGGGTCGCGCAGTTCGTAGCCGGTGGCACTGATGCTCCAGCTGTAATCCCGCCAGAGGTCGATATTGAAGCGGAACACCTCGGTATGCGCCTCCAGATGCGGCATAAGGAGGTCGGTGGTGGCATCCTGACTGTTGGTGAGAATCAGAATCATGGTTGTTTCCGGGAGGTGCTGAATGTAAAAGGGCAGCTTCGTCCGTTGGGGGACTTCGCTGCCCTGTGTTGTGTGTGTGATGCCAGATCAGGCAAGGTACCAGTCGTCGATGACTACCTGGGTACCGCAGTAGCTCTGGGAGCCGCGAATGGTCTGGCCTGCCTCAAACTCACCTTCGTTGATACCCTCTGTGGCGGTTTGCTGTTCCCAGTTGTAGATGGGGGCTGCGGCTGCCTCCGGCGCAATGGCTTTTTCCTGAGCATCGGCCACCATGAAGGGGCTGAGCGTTGCAATAGTAAGAGATGTAATGGTCATAGTTCTATATTTGGTGATTAGGTTACCCCGATTTTTGTCTCGATAGAGAGATGTTTATGTAGTCGGGCTGGTTTTAATGTAGCAACAAAACTATAAAAGTCAATAAAAAATTCAAAAATAGGCTGATAAAAATAGTGAAAAAGAGATATTGTGTATCAAGGGCTGAATGATGGGTGAAGCATGCGGGCAGGAAGAAGGGAAGGGACACCCAAAGTTTACTTTACCGAGCCTGGGTTGGTGGCCAGTCTGCTGGGAATTGAGACTCCTGCTCAGATGGGGCGCGACCCGCTTGTGGGCAACATGTTTGAAAATCTGGTGGTGCTGGAGGCTCTGAAAAGCCGCTTCAATGCCGGTCGGCGCTCCAATCTGTATTTCTTCCGGGATGTGAAGGGCTTTGAAATAGACCTCATCCTGGACGAACAGCGGCAGCCGCGCCCGATTGAAATTAAATCAACGCATACATACGATTCTAATCTTGCCCGGAATGTGCGGCAGTTTCAGACTATGGTACCGGAGTCGCTTCCTCCGCATCTTGTTTACGCCGGTGCCCCCATGGGGTGTGTGCAAGGTGTGTCTGTAGATTCGTATCTGGATACCTATCGAATTATCAATGGGTAATATAGAGCTGTGTAAAATTTCAAGTACTACTTGAAATTTTACACTATGCGATATAAGTGCCTGAAGCAGAAAAAGAACCGGGCCATTCCGCAAGGAATGGCCCGGTTGAGTAAAAGGATTTGGTGAGGGAATCCGGCGATTAGCGGATGGTCTTCACGGTCACAGCTTCCTTACCCACGCGGTCGCGGAGGTAGTGGAGCTTGGCGCGGCGAACCTTGCCGCGGGTCACCACCTCAATCTTGGCAATCTTGGGGGTGTGGATGGGGAAGGAGCGTTCCACGCCTTCGCCGTAGGCAATCTTACGAACGGTGAAAGCCTCGTTGATGCCGGCGCCACGCTTGGCAATCACGATGCCCTGGAAGATCTGCACGCGTTCCTTGCCACCTTCAATCACGCGGCAGTGCACCTTCACGGTGTCGCCAACGTTGAAGGGCGTCACATCGTCCTTCATCTGCTCTTTTCCGATAGTGTCGAGAATGTTCATCTTGTCTCCTTCTTGTATTTAGTAAATGTTCAGTGAGCCTCCCGGCTCGGGTGGGTGCGACAGTCTACACGATTTTTTGCTTCTTGGCAATGCAAATTTCACATTTTCGCGCATTTTTTTGAATTTAGTTGGTAAAAGGCAAGAAAAATGAGTGAGTTAATGCCACAAGTAGTGCAGTTCTGGATTGACAAGCGGGGCTGCGTGGTATATAACGCGCGGACACGTTCAAGCACACCAGCACTATGCCCGCACGCAAGAAATCCATCAAACGCAAGGTCCGCAACTGGACAGCCGCCGATTCTGCCGAATTGTACGGAGTGGAAAACTGGAGTAATGACTACTTCAGCGTGTCGCGCGCAGGCGAGGTGAATGTGCACCTGGTGGATACGGATGGCAGCACCAAGGAGGTGAGCCTGCCGGATATCATGAAGGGGCTGGAGGAACGCGGCACCAATGTACCGGTTCTGCTGCGTTTCCGCGACTTGCTGCACGCCCGTATCGATGAGTTGAACAAGAGCTTTTCCAAGGCGATCAAGGCAGCTGGCTATACCGGCAAATACCGCGGGGTGTACCCTATCAAGGTGAACCAGCAGCGCATGGTGGTGGAGGAAGTGGTGGCCCATGGCCAGAAATACCACTACGGACTGGAGGCCGGCTCCAAGCCGGAGCTGATTGCCGCCATGGCTTATATGCGCGATGCGGAGTCTTTCCTCATGTGCAACGGCTACAAGGACGATGAGTTCATTGACCTGGCGCTCATGGGCATGCGCATGGGTATGAAGATATGCCTGATTCTGGAGATGCCCAACGAGCTGCCCGCCATTCTGCGCCGTGCCGAGGCCCTGGGGGTGGAACCGATTCTTGGTGTGCGTGTGCGCCTGGCTTCCAAGGGTTCCGGCCACTGGAGCGAATCTGCCGGCGATAAATCGGTGTTCGGCCTGAATGCGGCGCAGGTCATCGATGTGGTGGACACGCTGAAAGCCGCGGGCAAGCTGCATTGCCTCAAGGCGCTGCACTACCACCAGGGCAGCCAGATTTCCAACGTGACCGTGATTCGCGGAGGCCTTACCGAAGCCTGCCGCATCTACATTGACCTGGTGAAGGAAGGCGCCCCCATGGGCACGCTGGATATGGGCGGTGGCCTGGCTGTGGACTACGATGGCTCCAAGACGAATTTCCATTCCTCCTGTAACTACTCCATTGAGGAGTACGCCCGCGACATCGTGGAAGTGGTGGGCGAGCTCTGTACCAAGCACGGGGTGGAGCACCCCACGCTGGTAACGGAATCCGGGCGCGCGGTTTCGGCCTACCATGCGGTGCTGGTATTCAATGTGCTGGATGTCACCAGCGCCCCGGGCAGCGAGGCCCAGCCGCCCGCTCTGCCGGAGAATGCAAATGATATCCTGCTGGCGCTGGATGAGACGCACCGCATGCTCACCCGCAAGAATATCCAGGAGTGCTACAACGATGCCATCTACTACCGCGACCAGCTGCGCGCCATGTTCTACCACGGCAATGCCACTCTGCGCGAGCGCGGCGTGGGCGAGGCCATCTACTGGCACATCATGGGTCTCATCTCCCGCCGCATCGGCGAGATGAGCGAGATTCCCGAGGATTTGAAGGAGGTGTCCGACAACATGGTGGACTACTACTACTCGAACTTCTCCGTGTTCCAGAGCCTTCCGGATTCCTGGGCCATCGACCAGCTCTTCCCGGTCATGCCCATCCAGCGCCTGGACGAGCGCCCCACCCAGCGCACCGTGCTGGTGGATATCACCTGCGACTGCGATGGCAAGGTGGACCACTTCATCGACCGCGAGGACGTGGCCAAATCCCTGCCGCTGCACGAGGTGGACCCCAAGGAGAACTACTACGTGGCCATCTTCATGGTGGGTGCCTATCAGGAGACGCTGGGCGACCTGCACAACCTGCTGGGCGACACGAACGTGGTAAGCGTGCATCTGGAAAATGGCCGCCCCGTCTTCACCCACGAGGAAGAAGGTGACAGCGTGGCCGATGTGCTCTCCTATGTGAAATACGATGCCAAGGACCTGGTGGCCAAGTTCCGAGCCCTCGCAGAGCGAGGTGTGGAGCAGGGGCTCATCACCCCCCGCCAGCGCCGAGATGCCCTGGAGGCCTACCGCAACGGCCTGAGCGGGTATACCTATTACGAGCTGTAAGCCCATGTCGGAAACTTGTCGTGGAAGTGATAAAGTAAGAGTTGCGTGGGTTGATGCGGCTCGCGTAATCGCAATGTTTGCTGTGATGCAGAGTCATGCGTATATTGTGAAAGATGCGCTGCATTCTCAGCAGCATCTTGGGGCTGGAGCCGTGGGGCTTTTCTTTTTGTTAGCCGGGTATTTTGCTCATTTTAAAGGATGGGCTGGATATTGCCGCCGCATAGTGGCGCTGGTTTGTTTTTATGTCTTTTATGCGTTGTATGCGCTATTTGTAGCCAAACATGGGGCCATTTTTGATTGGCGTGTGATTTTTGCACAGTTGCTGCACCCATCGGGAAGTCCATTATGGTTTATTCAGTATCTGTTACTCGCAACCATTGCGTTGCCTGTTTTGGATAAGATGAACGGGTGGGTAAGTGCTATTGTTGCTGTGATTTTGCAAGTCTGGGGCTGTTGTGATATCTGTACAAGGGATTATACTCATGTTTGCATGAGC
>JAFXDR010000115.1 GCA_017521145.1 Akkermansia sp.
ATGATGAAGCCCAGGAAATAATACAAGCCATACGAGCGGGGCATGATACACTGGATGCTCTTTGCTCCGCATCAGGAAAAGGGGCTTGCCACATAACACCGCTACTCATGCGCCTGCAAATCGAACACCGGCTGATTCCCCCGCCCGGCGGACGCTTTGCAGAGCCGAAGTGAACACAATTTAGGCTTGCAAAATCACGCATGCTCCCCTAGACTTGCTCGCCATGCGTTATCTTGCCGCCATTCTGATTCTCTGCACGCTGATACTCCCCCCCGCGGAGGCTGTATTTACGGCACCGTTCATTCAGAATCAGCCCTATGCAGGCCAGCGCCCCACCAGAATACCGCAAGAGGCGCGCCGCATACGCCGCGCCCACAGCAGCGGGCTGAACCCCGCACGTCCCCTGCCGATTCCCACAAAGGCGGCACCGCGTCCGAATTGTGCAGCAGTCTGTGTTATTGACCCCTACAATGGCCAGGTTCTTTATGGCTACAATGCCAGTACCCGCCGACAGGTTGCCAGCACGCAGAAAATCATTACGGCCTTGTGTGTATGCGACACAAAGGATCTGGACAAAGTGGTAACCATCCAGGCATCGGACCGACTGGCCCCGCCCATTCGTCTGAATCTTCGGGCTGGAGAAAAATATACCCGTCGCCAGCTGCTGCAAGCCATGCTGACCGGCAGCTTCAACGATGTGGCGGTCTCCCTTGCCCGCGATTGCGGTGGCACGGTAGAGGCTTTTGTTGACAAAATGAACGCACGAGCCCGCCGCATGGGCATGCACAATACCCACTTTGAAAACCCCAACGGGCTGCCCGCCAGCCAGTATTCCACAGCTTACGATATGGCGCGTGCCGCATGCTATGCGTACAACAACCGCACCATACGCAGCATGATTAACATACCGGCCTATGAATTCCGCCGCAATAACGGCCAGATTCGCCTCATCCGCTCTACAAACCGGCTGCTTACCAGCCATCCCTGGGTTCATGGCATGAAAACCGGTTATACCAATCTGGCCGGAAAATGCCTGATTTCCTGCGCTTCCAGTAATGGTCGAGCCGTCATCGTGGTAGTTCTGGGCAGCACCAACCGCAAAATCTGGGGAGAATCCCTCAAATACCTGCGCTGGGCACTCGATGGTGTTTAATTTCCCCCGTCATTAGCCGTGCAAGACCTGTTTTTTGCTTTTCATTGAGCGAAATTTTCGCTAGAATGTACGCGAATAGGGGCATGGCAGGCAGCACCAACAAAAAACGAACAAAGAAACGCACAGGAGAGGAAACAACCCTGTGGGGATTTTTGTTCGATAAGAATACGCAGACCCAGACCAAACGGGCTTTCTTTGCCCAACCCGGGGAGGAAGAATCTGAAGAAGCCCCAGCCGAACAACCCAATATATTCCAGGAAATCTGGCGCCGCTTCAATTTCTGGGGTGTACTTGCCACACTGGTTTTCCTGGCGTTCACCATCCTGCTCATCAGTGCCACGGTCAGCATGTGGACCCCGAAGAACATGCGCAGCATTGCAGGGTACGCCGACCACGGCAGCGCCCGCGACCTGTTGGCACTCATCCGCAATGCCAACGGACAGGAAATCAGCTTTACCGAAGCCGAGCTCAACCGCTACCTGCGTGACACCTGCCGCATGCGCCAGACTGGAATATTTTCCATTATCACGCACGGCGAAGGTGTTGCAGTCAAAATACACAATGGATATGCGGAGCTCATCATTGACCGGCTCATCGGCGCCAATATCCACCAGACGACTTCCGTCAACCTGACTTTCCGTCAGGAAATCAAGCACGGGCGTCCAGAACTCAAAGTAGATTTCAAAGGCACCGAAATGCTGTATGGCAGACTTCCCAAGGGAGGGAGCATCGGTAATCTCGGATTGCCGGAACGCCACATACGCATGCTGGCCCCCGCGCTCGACACACTCCTTTCCTGCTACCCGGAAATCCGCTCCATTGTTGAAGAACACGGGTATTGCCCGTATTTCACACAAGGGCAGAATGGCATCGAAAGCCGAGTCAGCCTGATTCCCTACCGTCCATCTTAAATTCACGATAAACCATGAACATACGCCGTATTCTCATTGCCTGCATTGCAATCATCGCCTCGTTTACATTTAACTCCTGCATCATTCAACAGGTCGCGGATAAATTCATCCGCGATGAATACCCGGGAGAACGCCCTCCGCATGTTATTGCAGATGCAGGTGGCAAACCCGCCAGTGATAATTGGATTAAGGTAAACCCCTATGATCTGCCCCCCTCAGGACACCTTCAGGGCCGCGTGGAATACGCAGAAGATGGTCTTCCCTATGGCCTTCCCTGCGAGTTCTCCAATATCCTTGTATCGCCGTATGAACCACACTACCAGCTCGACTATGCAAAAAGCAGCGTGGGAGACAAGGTCTGGGATCCCTATACGCGCAAACCTTTCTACGTACCCCGTTTCATGACCATTAACTAAAGTATCCCCCCGAATTCTCCTCCTGCATCATGAGTAAGAAGAAAACAGCAAAGAGAACAGGCGCCGCCTACAAGCTGACCAGTTTTGCCCTGCGCATGATGTATGGAATTCTGCGTCTCATTGACATACGGCTCATTGCACTGTTCGGTCGCGGCGTAGGCTATCTGGTGTGGATGGCATTCCCAAGCCGCCGACGCATTGTTGCGCGCAACCTGCGCATTACCATTTCCCCGACTCTGCGTGGGCGGGAACTGGCATCGCTGGTGCGGCAGAACATAGTGCGCACCTGCGAGAACATGGTCTGTACCTTCAAGACCGGGCTGCTTACAGACAAGGAATTAAGCAGGGCTGCCAAATTAGTCGGAGGAAAGGACTTTGTAGAGAAGGCAGAGGCGGGAGACTGCGTCGTCTGCTGTGTCCCCCATGCCGGCAACTGGGAAATGATGGCACGCCTGCGACCGCTTTTCCCCAACGTAGCACGATATGGCTCGCTCTACCGCAGACTGGATAACCCCGCACTCGAGGATGCCGTCTACAGCATCCGCACCCGGTACGGCTGTGAGATGTTCAACATCAAGAACGGGCTCAAGGACATCTTCCGACTGGCCAGGGATGGCGGTATGCTCGGAGTGCTGAGTGACCAGTTTACCCAACAGGGTGTATTCATTCCCTACTACGGAAAAGTGACCGGAACCACGCCGCTGCCCACGCTCATATACAAACGCCGCAAGGAGCATGTCCACATGTATGTGGTATCCAGCCGCACCTCCGGGCTCGGCCAATGGGAGGCAGACTTCTCCCAGCAAGTTGATATTCCTGATTCCTGTGCAGATAATGCAGTCATCACCATGGCAGTGAACCTGGCGTTGGAAGAAGCCCAGAACAAGAGCATTCTGGATGGATTCTGGATGCACCACCGCTGGAAACCCTCATACAGATTCGCCCCTGATACCTGTGAAGAACATAATGAGCTCATCCGCCAGTATGCCCGCCTTCCATTCCGCATCATTCTCTGTGTACCGGAGGCATTTGAGGAAGCAGTGCTGGTTATCCCGATGATGCGCCGGCTCCACGCATGCCGCCCGGACATGCAGCTGACTGTTGTATGCCCGACTGAACAGAAGGCATTCTGGCAGACCCAACCCTATATCACCTACACTGTCACCACAGATGAGAAGACAAGCCCGGCAGACCAGCTTGAAAGCGATGAACTGTACAAAGACGGTCCGTATGACTACCTGTTCATGTTGAGTGACAATGCCAGGGTATTCAAGAATCTCCAGCGGCTCATGCCCATGTACTTGAGTGGTTTTGCCACCAATCCGCTTGCACGCAAGCTGCGCACGCGCCACGTAATCCCCGTAGGCAAGCAACCCATCCACAAGGCGGACGAATACCAGAGCCTTACCGATGCACATATTTCGGGTGAGCGGCTGCCTTATGCTGACGCCGCTGCGGGCAATACGACAGCGACAGGAAACTATATAGCACCTTTCTCCACTCTGGGCAAAGCAGATGCGTGGGAAGAAGCCAAATGGAAAGAACTTGTTGAAAAACTGCCAGACAAGCCAACCCTCATTGCCTTCGAGCATGATAAAGATGCTGCTCAAGCGCTTGCAGAAAAACTGGATATTCCGAGCGTAACTGTTCGACCGGAAACAGTTGCATCTGTATTAGGAGAGAATTGCAAGATCTACGCGGTGGATGGGCTGCTGCCTCAACTGGCAGCCTTGGTGGGTTGCTCCTGTCATGTCATCATGAGCTCCCGACTGGCTGCTGTGTATGCACCGCTGGGCGAAGGCCACCACACCGTCTGCAACCATACACCCTGCCACCCCTGTTACCGAAGCGACTGCGACCAGCAGACACCATGCAGCCACGGAGTCAGTGTGGACGAGCTCTTAGGTTGAATCAGGAAACGCGCCGGAAATACGGCGCGTTTTTAACTTTCATCCGGCCCCAGCATGAACATGAGGCGGTCTACCCCATAGCGGCTCACCTCTTTCCAGAGAGTTTTCTCCATGGCGGAGATTCGGGCAGCACGTTCCTCGGCATCCAGATTTTCCACCGCTTCCTGCCCATACCATTCCACCAGGGTGCGGTTAGCCAGTCGGGCTACGAGCTCCTCCCAGAATGAGGAATCCCGGTATTCATCAAGCACGTCGGAATAGAAAGCATTCTCAATATATGGGCGTTTGAAGAACCAGTACCCGCAATCCGGATTCAGTTCCATATCGCGGGCAATCCCCGGCACCGTGCGACCGGCCTTCACAATATCGATAAGCAGCTTCTGCCAGGCGTCAGCCCTCGGGTTGCGACCGTCGGGCATAGCCTGCCCCAGCACAGTAAGAGCCATGGCACAGACCTCCGCAAGGTCGCGCATTTCCGATTCCGACAGCTCTAAGGTTACCTTACCCATGAATCCCGATTTATTCCAGCCCCAACTGCATGCGGGCCTCCTCTGTCATCATGCCCTGATTCCACGGAGGATCCCATACAAACTCCACATCCACCCCCTGCACTCCTTCCAGTGCAGCAATCCCCATCTCAGCCTCGGCCATAAGGTGAGGCCCCATGCCACAGCCAGGCGCCGTAAGAGTCATCTGCACGCTTACATGGCTGCCCCCTTCTTTCTGAGGAATGATTTCAACCCCGTATATCAGCCCAAGGTTTACAATATCCACCGGGATTTCCGGGTCGTAGATATTACTGAGCACTTTCCATACGCGTTCCTCCAGCGACAGGTCTTCATCGTCCTCCTGCACTGCCTGTGAAGCAGCAATGATACCAGCACGAGCTGCTTCCTCACGAGTAATGCGCACCAGGCCTATATCTGTCGCAGCAGTAATCGAGTTACCCAGCATCTGGGTAACATAAATCCGGGATCCTTCCGGCAGCAGTACAGCATTGCCGGCGGGAATCTGAATAGCCGCGGTCTCAGCCTCAGTAATGACTTCCTGGTTCAACATAAGCGGCGGAAATTATGCCAGAATTTCCACCGCATACAAGGCAAATTTCCTTTGCTGTCTTAAAAATCAGAATTCAAGGCAGCCAGGTATCTCTCCGTATCTCCCGGATCCATGGCAAATTTGCGCGCAAACAGAGCACCACTTTCACGCACCTGGGGCCATTCTTCCTCTGTCAGATCTGATGGGGACATACTGCGGCGCCATATCATGAAACGCCGATTATTTGTAATATTGGGAGCCTCTTCAAAATGTTTAATCGTGGTCTGCACGAACATTTCATCACTGCAGAATGTATGCCGGAAAAAATCATAAAAATCCGGGTGCTCATCTACATACTTCACAATGTTTCGAACACAATCCCCGGTCAGAGACCACCACTGTGAGCCATAATGAAACGGGGCATATTTTTTCCAGGAAAAACGGCGTATACCCGTAAAGCGCCACAACTTCATCCATTTGCGGAATACATAATGCCACTTACTGTTTCTATCAACCATGAACTGGGGATACCACACAGCGATGCGATACAGACGTCCTTTTCTACCCCAGCCCTTTGTTATCGGCTCCTCCGAGCAAGTAATCATCTGCTGTTTCTGAGCATAGGCAGCATTAAGACAAGCCTCCATTTTATCCTTTCCCATAGCAGGCAGACACTGACCGCTGATAAGATGCACATAGCGATACTCCTTACCCGAAGCCATTGCCGCACGGATTAGTTCCATCTCTGCAGCAATCATGGAAAAGCTACCCCACTTCACCGCCACCCGATTCTCCACCAGGTGCACCAGGTCAGAAGTTCTGATATCAGCCGCTGCGGGAGATGAAGCATCCACATGAATAAACACATCATGCCCCTGCTCTGCAAGGTACGCACTCAGGACATTCACCTGCCAGGGGCGATTGTGACACAGCACCAGATAACAATCCTTCATAGGAGAGGTCGCTTCCATGCTTGAATTCTACCACAGACAGCAGAACAAAAGCAAGTTAAATTGCCATCATCAGCGCAATCAACCATTGAGCCAAATCCGCAAAGGC
>JAFXDR010000116.1 GCA_017521145.1 Akkermansia sp.
AGCCCAGTGGGCTTCCGCGCCCCGAGAGGCGAGGACACCTCCGAGCCGGTACCTCGGCCCCAGCCGGGGGCGAGTGGGGTCGTCAGGTCAGGGGTTCGAATCCCCTATGCACCCTCAATGCAAACATCAGCAACACGGCTGCCGTTACCGTAAACAGCACGGTATCTCACGCCGATGGGGGTGACGGCATTAAACCTCCCTGATGTAATAAGGCATATGCAGGATCAAATCATTAAAGCCGAGAGCAATCTGAAAGACTTACAGGAATCCTATGAATGCGCCAAGACCTATACCCAGCTTGTGAAACAAGATTTGGCAAAAATCCCCGCCCGCCGGTGATCACGGCAGCAGCCTCTTTTCTTCGGCATTCTGAACAATATGCTCAAGATTCTCATAAAACGAGAATCTTGAGTTTAGTTCAGTAGTCTTTTGACATGCGGCACGATTACATCGTAGAACTTTTTGCTCCACTTTGCATGAAAAAATGCCATTTGTTGCCAGTCGGCTTCGTTTGTGATGCTTACATCACACAGCTGATAGAAAATCTTGGATGACTTTATGTTATCCCCGCGGTGCCATGTAAGTGATACTCCAAGATTATCTTCTATAGCAGATTTTATAGCGAAGAGATTATCAAAAATTCGCTTATTTTCTTCAGGTGCATCTTTTTCTATATACAACTCAACTCTGGCTCCTTTTCCATTAGCAACACAGCACAAGCAAATGCCTTGAATCCCAACATAGCCGTTAATCCAACTGCTTTTTGCGGGATTAACGTTACTGAAGATGGCGTCGCCGTGCGTTTTGTGTATAAAATCCAATGCAAAAGACCAATACCTGCGACGACGTTCCTCTATTCCTTCTTCGATTATAGTGGCTTCTTCCTCGTCTTTCTTCTCTTCAGCACTAGCGGGTATCAGACGCAAACGTTCAGGGCAAGCATGGATGTTGGCCATTGCTTCAAAAATCTTATAGGCTTCCTCAGGAGCCATGGCGTAGAACTCACGCACTCGGAGCCGACCATTGCACATCTCGGAGGATCGCAGAACCGGGTTAAGACTATCAATGATGCTGTGTACATCCTTGTCCGCCAAGCGTACAGGGACTTCGTAAGTAGCGTACACTCGGAACGCAAACGGCGTGCATTCCGTGCTGTTGAGCTGCCGCAACCGTGCTTCCACGTTGTCAGCATAGCCAATCTTCACATACCCCGGAAAAGACGGATTCGTCAGTATATAAATGTAACCTTTGCTTGTGCTCATGTATTGTATGTGTCTAATCTTATCACATATTCGTAGCGATTCAACTCAAGATGTCCGTTTTTGTTCTTCAATAGAGTTTGTTTCTAGGCTAATCACACAATCGCTATTTGTTGCAAGCGACTTGTTTTTCACCTCAGGATTTTCCTTCTGTCGGTTTACATAAAAGTCGTAATATCTCGCCACATTGCGATAAAAGCGACGAGAGGACCCAGCTTTCCGTCTTTCTGAGGAAATGAATCTGTGAATAGAGCAAGAACATGAACCAAGATTTCTTCCGCTTCCACAGGGGCAAGGTTTCTTGTTAGCTTTACCCTTTTTTTCACCCAGTCGAGATAAGATGAGGGGGAAATATTTTAGAGGAAGTTTTACCCCAAAGCGTTTTACCAACTCCTCTTCTAGCCCCTCATCATAGTGCTTTAACTCTCCCTGTTTGAACGGCATGCCTTTTTCTTTTTTCAATATGGCGGATGCCAGATGTGGAACGATGCAGGCTTTCGCAAAACTGATCAAACTTGGGTTTCGTGATAGCTGCGTAAATAATGCAAGTGGCGATCCCAGACATAGTGATAAGTCACTGTTTTTATGGTATTCTGGAGACGTTGGTATTAGGGCATCCTGTTTCAATTCATATACGATAGGGAGTGCGTTCGGATAATCGACGGGAATGATTATTTTTAAATGAAACTCCTTATCTACAAGCGTGCTGCTGTCATCCCCAAATTGGGCGTATACGGGAAACTTTCCAGAAATGATAAAACAATTGGAAGGAGACGGTTTTAGAGACATACCTATGTATGCCTCTAAAAACTCATCTATAGCGTCCATTGCTGTCATTGCAGCCACGGCTTCGTAGTGGTTGATGCTATATTAAAAGGCGTATTGTAAGAAAGACTACCTTGTCTCTTTTCCTGCACCAATTTTTTATATGTTTCACCGAAAGACAAAGAGAAATTAGAGGCGAGTATTTTTTGCACTTCCTCTTGTGTAGGGGAAGCCTTTGTCAAAATACCAAAATCGCGAGTAGCTTGTGCAATCCACATTCTAAATTGATGTCCATAATTAGAGTCTTCTACCCATTTATCTGCAAAGTTTTCTAACGGCTCTGTTGGATTGTTTATGAAGGTAGTAACGAACTGGATAGTATTTTTCATGACCTCTAAAACGTTCATTATAGCAGCACCCAAATCTTTTTCTCCACTATAGGCCTCTGCCGCAAGTTTTGAAATAATAACAGAGATAGGAGCATAGGTCTTGTCTTCCTCAAACATGACATCTCGGTGTCGTTTAAGTAATTTAACAACCTGCTGTAAGACAGTATCGGGCTTGTTTGTTGTAGAAGGCAGATCTTCCACTTCGTTACGCGGAGCAGCCGCGAGTATCATTTCATTCAGCTGGGCCAATGCCGCCCTGGCTTGGAACCATTTAGCAAACCCTTTTGGATTACTATGATGCCAATTATCGCTAATTACTTTATAATCTATATTTTGGTTATCGGTAATAAAAAGCGACAGCAGACTCCAATCCTTTTTATTATCATCGGTTAATAGAAGCTCTCCTTGTTTAGATACATTTCTTACAAAGAAGGCACCATATAATTGCCATGCCTTTTCGTTTACAGGAAGACAAGGGACAATATCAATATGGAAGCTCATGTTATCCTGATATTCCAGTCGCCAACAACGTTTCTTTTCATCTAGAGCAGCCTTGATATTTCTGGCTTTTCGATAACTTTCTAATTCTATCTTCAATAGTTTTTTCAATGACTCCTGAGATATGTTTTTTGTAGTTAGGCCTTTCAGAAAGCAACAACCGATATCGAGATCGTACTCATCTTTATTAGAGAGAGGCCGAATCGCAGTTTGGAGTAGGAACGAGCCCTGAGGAAAAACGTAAGGGTGGTACATTGCGATTGCTGATTCTTCTCTACTCAACCACTTACCTAAATCCACATATCTATCCTCAGCCCTTTGCATTACTGTGTCGGGGAGGTCGATATCCTTAAGTACTTGCTCTATGATGTCGTTACGCATGATCGTTATTTTATTGAAATTGTTTTGACGAAATTAATGGTATCCCTTCTTTTTTCATAAACCACCCAAGGGTTATGATTAGCCGTTCGAATGCGCCCAAACTCTACGCATGCAGACGCTGGCATGATGGGGAATATGTGTAGTTCATCTTCGTTTGGATAGTGTCTAGCAATGTCATTAAGTGCACATCTTGCTACTGATTTGAAATCGATTAGATGTTTATTTTTCAGGATACAATCAAACCCATGATAATCTGATGTTATTTTCCAGATTGCAACATCTTCACCTAATGCCTGCTTAACAAGAATATCATCCACTTCTTGTGTAAGCATTAACATCAAAACGGGCTTTTTGCATTCTGTTTCTGATGGAGGCAAGATGGAAAATGTACGATCTGGAGCATTATCGTCCCACAGCCAACCTGCATCACGTTGCTTCTGATAGACCATTGCATTTGAGGTGTCATTAAGTAAAGAACCTAGCTGAATTAGAAGCGGCATAGGAGCTATTGCAAAAACAGAAAAATGAGTAGACTTACAACCATTCAATCGCCGTAGAATAAACTCATTATATTTGCTCTTCAAATCAATTACAGCCTCCTCATACCATGCATTATCTTGCGGTTTATTTGGAAGCGACGGAGATAATTCTATAATGTCGCGTTGAGCTGGATAATAGTGAGGCAACAAAGCTAGACGCGCTGCATCCTCTGAAATAGATGTAACACCCTGTGCTATATATGCAGTATAACTTACGATATAAGATTTGCACTCCGGTTTGATTGAAGTTACAAGAGCAATCCGACGCTCGTGATCTCTTTTATGCTTTCTCAGCTCGCTTGCTGAATATTTGGGAGGAACTGGCATAGTGTCAACCTCCTTGTGGTGATCCCAGCACAAAAGCATCAAATTATCCAACGTGTTTACATCTGCGGGCCTTTCATGTATGGTTTCGGCTCCGCGAGGCCCGTTTTCCTTATATGGAATGATGTGCGCATAATTGGAAATATTACCAGGGCCTTTAGTCAATTCATCCTCGTATAACACTTTGTTGCAACCGGGGTATTCGCATCGCCCTGCTGCACGCGCAACTAATTGAAATCTGATTCTTTCAGGAATCTGTTTACGTGACATGTTTTTACTTCTCCTCTTCTGCTGCTTCTAACACCTTTTCCTCCACGCTGGAATATTCGTATGAGGAGGGGACGATATTATCTACCCAAAGCTCGCATTGCTGCATTACGGTCTGAACGGCATCTTCCATACCCTCGGGCGGGTATTTGTATATCTTAAGCAGACGCTTGATTATGGTACGCATTTTGGCGCGTGCGCTGTTGCGGCGTTGCCAATCAATCGTCTTGTTGCGGCGCAATGTGTTCGTCAGTTCGCGGGTGAGTGCAATCAATTGGTCGTTCTCGTAGAAGTCTTTGACGTTTTCCGGCTTGCTCAGCGCATCGTAGAATGCAAACTCCTCCGGAGTCAGACCGTACTTTTCGCCCTCCTTGTGCTCTTTCGTAATCTGCTTGGCCAATTTCAGCAGTTCCTCAATAACCTGCTCATTGGTTAACAGCCCATTGAGGTATTTGTTCATCAATTGCTTGATGATGTCGCTGAACTTGTCAGACTTCACCACATTGGTTCGCTTGTATACCCTTACTTGCTCCAGAATGAGCTTGCGCAGTAATTCCAACGCCAAGTTCTTACTATCTAGCTTGGCTATTTCTGCCAGGAACTTCGGGTCAAATAGCGAGAACTCCGTCTTAGCATCAGAGAACAGATTGATAACACCATCACTCTTGATACTCTGCTTTAGCAGCTCATTGATACGCAGATTGATTTCCTGTAGCGACAGCTTGCGTTTGCCTCCGGTGTTTTCCAAACGCACCAACAGCACGCGCACGGCCTCCATGAAGGCCGCCTCCATGCGGTCATCTTCCTCCGCTATGGATGAGCACAAGGAAAGAGCCTGATGAAGCATCAGGGCTTCTTTCATAAATGAGGTGCGAGCCCCCTCTTTGTCCCGAGCGAGCAGGAAATTGACCGCCCCGGTGATGCACTTACCCTTTTGTAAATCTGAGCCGTTCCGGAAGATGGAGTAATCGTAGCCATGGAACAAATCGCGGCACACTTCCAGCTTTTCCAAGAACTTCGGATAGGCCACTCGCGCTACATCGGTATCGCCATAGTTCTTGCGGTCTCGCGCAGAGTAATCACTCATCGCCTTTTTCAATGCGGCGGCAATACCCACATAGTCGACAATCAGGCCGCCCTCTTTGTCCTTAAAGACGCGGTTCACGCGAGCAATGGCCTGCATGAGATTATGCCCGGACATCGGTTTGTACACATACATGGTCGCCAGAGAGGGTACGTCAAACCCGGTCAGCCACATATCCACCACAATGGCAATTTTCAACGGAGAGTCATTATCCTTGAACTTTTTAGCCATCTCCTCGCGGTGCTTTTTATTGCCGACAATCTCTCGCCATTCTTCGGGATCTTTGTTGCTCTCCGTCATGACTACGGCAACCTTTTCCTCCCAATCCGGCCTCAGCTCCAGAATGCGGTGGTAAATCTGCAGGGCGATAGCGCGGGAATACGCCACTATCATAGCCTTACCCGTCAGCAGGTATTCTCGGTTATCCTCGTAATGCTCCAGTATATCCGTAACCAGAGAATTGATGGTGTTCGGGTTGCCCAACACTGCCTCCATCTGCCCCAGTATCTGTTTGCTGCGAGCAATGACCTCCGGGTCGGCATTTTCAGCCATTACCTCATATTCTTTATCGATGAGCTGCAGCGTGGTATCATCCAGATTCAACTTCACCACTCGGCTTTCGTAGTAAACGGGGCGGGTTGCGCCATCTTCCACCGCCTGGGTCATGTCATAGATATCGATGGTATGGCCGAAAACCTCTTCCGTGTTACGGTCACGTGAGGAAACAGGGGTGCCGGTAAAGCCGATGAATGTGGCATTGGGCAGCGCGTTACGAATCAAACGAGCGGCACCTACCACTCGCTTCGCCACCGTCTCGCCGTCTTCATTTTTCGTCATGCGGATGCGCTCGCTCAGTCCATACTGGCTGCGGTGCGCTTCATCTGCCATCACAATGATATTGCGGCGTTCGGAAAGCGGCTCGGCACTCTCCGTAAACTTCTGCATGGTGGTGAAGATGATGCCATTCGCCTTGCGTCCCTCCAGCAGCCTCACCAAGTGCTCTCTGTCCTCGGCTTGAACGGGCTCTTGACGCAAAAAACGGCGGCACTTGGAGAATTGCCCGAACAGTTGGTCATCCAAGTCATTGCGGTCTGTCAATACCACGATGGTGGGGCTGTCCAGAGCATCCTGCAAGAGGTGGGCATAGAACACCATGGAGAGAGATTTGCCACTCCCCTGAGTATGCCAGAATACCCCGGCCTTGCCATCCCCTCGCGTGGCTTTTGCGGTCGAATCCACCGCTTTTTTCACCGCGAAATATTGGTGGTATGCAGCCAATATCTTGAAGCTCGTAGAACCGTCATCGGAGAAGCAGATGAAGTTTTTCAGGATGTCCAGTAAGCGCTTCCGCTGGAACATGCCCTCGAAGAAGGTGTCGAACCCCGCTTGCTGGGTGTTTTCGTAGTTGCCATCCTTCGTCTTCCACTCCATGTAGCGGTCTTCGCCGGATGTAATCGTTCCCGCCTTGGAGGTGAGCATGTCGCTCATCACACAAATGGCATTGTAATGGAACATGGCAGGGATTTCCTGCATGTAGTTGCGAATTTGGGCGTAGGCCTCGCTGGCATCCGTTTCCTCTCGGCTGGGGCTCTTCAGCTCCATCAAAACTACTGGCAAGCCATTCAGGAATACCAGCAAATCCGGGCGCTTGTTGCTGTATTCAATATACGTCCATTGGTTCGCGATAATGAAGGAGTTATTATCGGCATTGCTGTAATCCACCAGATACACCAGCGCAGAGCGATTTTCGCCGCGCTCCGAGTAGGTGACTTCCACACCGTGTTGCAGGTATTCCATGAACACGGCATTTTTCTGAGCCAAATCACCTAAGCCCAAATCCTTCAGTTTGCGGATGGCTTCTTCTATAGCCTCATAGGGCAGATTTCTATTCAACCGACATAGCGATTCTTCAAGCTCCACTTCATACAGCGGACTGTAATAATCGCGCTCAACCTCCGGCCCATACACATGCCGATACCCCATCTCGCAGAACAGCTCAATCAGGGAGTTCTCGTAGGATTTTTCTGTATAGGCTGCAGACATTTTTTTTGACTGTTTTTTATGGGACTATTGACAACAAGTTGACTTATGCTATAATTCCCACAGATGGGGCTCCCATGGGATTGGTTCGTTGTATGGATGGGTCTTTGTCATGATGCTCCGTCGCTCCAACCGCACCAAAAGATCTTTTACCGCCGTTCTCTTCGCCGAGAACGGCGGTTGCATTTTCCAGGTAATCACACAAGCGAATCAGGCGACGTAAATCAGTAGAATATGGCGCACCTGGCTGTAAACAATCTGAACTCTCAATCAAATGATCTCGCAAAAATTCCAGAAGCCTACCATTATTCAATTCTACTTCATCGAGGTACATCACTTTTGCGTACCTGTTCTTCATTTCTGCCCACTCCGCCTTGAATTGAAAGAGAGAGGTATAACATCTATTCTTCTTCCCTCGACGTATTTCTTTGCTTAAGAAGGAGTCAAACGATGGATGCCTGTTTATGTAATCCTTAATCTTGCCGGGTAATTCGGAATCAGGATAAATCTGTTTGTATTGTTTTACATAATAGTAAACAGGGTATTCCTTGCAGGCGAGATTTCCTACTAACCAGCTTTCCACAAAACTTTTAATCTCAATTGTTTTATCTTGCAAAATTACATTTCTATATACCTCTTCTGGAGTTACTACATTATGTCCTCCATGCCCACTTACTGATAAGCCAACTACAGCCTGGTTCTTAAGTTGATAATTCTCATCAAAGAAATCTCCGTCAGAAATAACTTTTACAGCATCAACAGCATCATTCGCGCTGATAGTATAGTATATATCTTTCTTTAATTTCCGGAGAATTCGAGAGTCATAGTTGCGTTTCACTTTCAACAAACGCTTAAAAATGGGCAGATAAGAATTAGTAAGGATATGAGTATAGCTCATATTCTTGCCATTCAGATGCATAAGTCCTGTTGCCACTTGGGTTTCATCTTGATCTTCCTTGTAATCTACAAAAATGATACGTTTACCCAGCTGCATCAAATGCTCAGCATTCAGGCAATTAGCAATAGATTCGAAAATTCCGAGTACATCTGTATCACTAGCAGAATATCCAAAGAATATAACCGGATTTTCCATGAAGATGGACAGGAGCTTGGCTGTCAGATAGGCTTTCCGTTTCTCATAGCCCACGTAATCAGCTTCTGTAAAAACCAGACTATGAGGACTCGTATAGCTACCGTGTATTTTGTATATTTCTTCTACTCCTGTTGACTGCGAGAAAATTAAATCTTCCTGGCCGATAAATACATCATATCCAGGAAAAACGCTTTCTAGGAAGCCATCATAGTTCGTCGTAATAACTCCATTGACACTATGTTTTGCTATCACTCCCAAATCTGAAAGTTCTTCTTCCAAATCTGGTGGTAAGTCTGTTTTTGATATTTCGGAAAAAATATGTGCTAAGTGCCGTCGGAAGGGCGACTCCCCGCTCTTTTCATAGTCTACCTGCGCGTGCTCTATCCCCTTTTTTATTTCTCCTTCAAAAAACAGCCGATTATAATCTTTCTCAATCTTCGAAGCAATACGAGGATATATGATACTTACTTCTGTTTCCTCTTCTTCTGATTTATAGCTGGCAAATGGATATTCCTTTTCCGGTCGAGCTTCCTTCGCCAATCTCATTAGCACCTCCTGCCACGACGGCGCTCCGCAATACCTCCGACTAAACCCACTACCCACAAATAAGTAAGGGGCATTCAATGAATCAAATACCTGTGATAAATCAGCATCCATATTCAGCATCTCCGATTATAGCAAGCTGGTGGATAGATTGCAAGTAATCATCACTACATGGCAATCGTTTCTATACGTAAAAATTCATTTTCCTTGCCAGAAACGGAAAACAGGGCGCCTCCTCAACTCACTTTTCTCCGCTTCGGTCAATTGTTTATACATACGTTCTGCTCCTCCCTGATTATCAAGTAGCAGATAAGCAGAAGCTCGATACAAAGGTGCTAATCGTGGATTTTCAACTATTCCGTACAACTCTTCTTTTTCTGAGTCAGAAAGTACATGAATGCGTTTTAAGGCATCAAATCTATTCAATATTTTAAATGAAGCATCTGCCAGGCTATCGTGTTCAGCTAACCATTCAGACAATCTGAGTGCAGCGTTTAAAATATCCTTTCTCTCATCATTACTTTTATCATACGCAAGAAGCATCCTCATCATGAGTTGGGTGAGTAGATACAAATGAACACTTGATAATGGTATTGCATCTAATTGAACAAACAAGGCATCGTAGTTTATATTAGAAGCATTTAAAATATGACTTTCCTGCAGATAGACAAACTCTGTAGTTTCTACTACCTCTCCTCTGTCATCTACCATTCTAATCCCATTTTTTACCTCTCCATACTTTCGCACCCGGTACACTTTTTCTCCCTCCTCAGGAATTGCGACAAGCAATATACGCAAATTAGCAATGTCTGAACATATCAAGGCAAATGAGAGGTTTTCTTCTATTACAACCCTTCTTTCAGACATCATAAACTCTGCAATTTTGGTCAATTCAGCCCACATTTCATCAGTCATCGCCTCACAATTCAAATCCAACTTTCCGTCCACCCCTAACATATCCAACAAGAGCTGAATCTGCTTACTTACCTCAAGTTGCTCTTCTAAGACAGCAAAATCTATATCTCCTTCCCCTATATCGAATGGTTTAGCCTCCGTTTCATTTCCTATTTGCACTTGTTTGAATTCATGCAGTGCCAGCAGAAAAGATAGATCCCTAATATCCTCTTTCAACCAACCCGAAAGATTTATTCCCAACGAAGATTTATGTTCACCATCCTTGCAATAAGTAAGCGTTATTCCCTTCCCCAACTTGATTACAGTTTTGTCTACATGTTCAAATCGTTCAACTTCGGAATAATATTGAACACCATTTACCAACACTGGGCAAGGAATTGTAAAACCTATACCATCTATACGGCCATGCATTGTAGGTTGTTCTACATTATCTTGTCGCTTAGCATAAAAATAAAAATCATGACCTATCAAAGCAAAGGGAGTCGCTACATTTTCTCCGTGCGCAAATGTCCGGCTTAATGTTAACGTTGGCATATTGCTTTCTCTAAACAGGGATTCTATTGTAACATCCTCTGCATATATACATGCCTTCTGCTTCTGCATATCGCTTGTAATATCGTAAATCAAGCAAGCAATTTCATGTTTCTCGACAGGAAAGGGAAGAAAATCCAGCGTTATACTTTCTTGATTAACACAAACAGCTAAAATTTTCTTAAGATCAAACGGCAAAAGCTTAAGATAATAAATTGTTTTCTTCAGTTCCTCTTCCCCCTCCTCGATAAAAACAACAAAATACAAAACAGAGCCGGATTTGCAATTGAGATAGTTTTTTAAGTCTGATACTTCTACCGAATAATTGAATTTATCGCATTTTCTTTTATCTTGAGTCGTTCCTTTTATCTGGACTGGTATGACTTCTATAAGTCCTTTTTTGCTTTGGGTACTTCCTTTATAGACATAAATACTCCCATCCCACGAGGGCAAGGTATCTCTCTCGTTAAACACCGGATCAAAATTTCCGGCATTTAATATAGCTTCTTTCACTGCCGTTACAGCTATCGATTCAATTCTCCCTGGATTTTTCTTCATTGCTGCAATTTCAATCATATCCACATCATACTCTCCTCTCATACACCTGAAATAAACATCCTCTTTACATGAGTTTATTGGATTACTCCTGTACATTTAAACTGTTCAAGCGTGTTCGAATTACACTAAAGAGTTGTTTGGTTTCTTTATCTAGCTTACGATAGAATGCTTCATCGTGTTCAACATTTTCGTCATCAAGAGTACATATCATCGAAAGTAAAATGGAACAATGCTGGTACACACTTTCACTCATAAAAGCTTCTTGAGAATTCACAAGTTCAATGAACGCATTAAAGTTGTTTAATGCTTCATTTCTCACTTTTTCCTCATCTTCTTTGGAGCTTGCTTTTCGATGAAGAAGGATACCTAAACAATTTCTGATATTTGCAGTTATTGCGCATAGCTTTTGATATATTTCAAATTCTTTTTCGAATTGAATTTTAAATACATTTTGTTGCGTTAAAAGCGTTGTCTTAATTTTCTCTATTTCTTTGGCGTTCTCTTGGTTTTCTTTCGTCAACATCCTATTAGCCCAAACTTTAGCAAGCCACGCAGATAACCAACAATAAAGGCATTTGATCCTATTAATTCAATGATTTCTATCCAATTGACGCTCATGTTCTTTCTCTGTACTTAATCTTTATGTTCTTTTCCTCCAGTTCTTCGTTATCCGGGGCATATACATGCCTGTACCCCATCTCGCTGAACAGCTCAATCAGGGAGTACTCATAGGCGGCTTATGTGTAACTGATGGACATATTTGCGCGATTTGTTAAGAATCAGTTGATGGCATCGATAGACAATTCTCCACTCATTAGCTTGGAAATAAGCGCTGAACGAGTTTCAGCCAGTTTTAGATTCTCTAATTTGAGACTTCTTATCTGCGTATATATTGGCTCTATCCGCATCAGTAATAGCTGCTGCTCATCCTTTTTCAACAATTTTATTTCTTCTCTATCGAAGTCTCTTGTTACAATAGCATCAAATACCGCACCACTAGCCTTTTGTTTTAATGATTTTACAACTACCAGAGCGTAGAAATAAATAAGTAAGGGGTGGATTTCTTCACTGATCAGCGCATAGCATGATTGATTCATTGCCATTGCGCGTCCTGCTAACGAAATTTTGCCGACTGTTCCTCGCGCGGTAATAAAAGTTGTCCACTCAGGATATAGTATGCTACTGCAATTATTTAGTCCCTCCTCAGTAAGTGTTTTTTCTGTCGTAAATGCGAAAGGCGATTCTGCATCCTTAGGAGTAAAAAAAGGGATGTTTCCGTTCCAAAAAGAGGGTTCACTAGTTTTAGGGGTTCCCCCACCAGAAATCTGGATTACGGATGTAAATAATCTAGGCTCATTTTCTTTCTGGTAGTATTGAGAGAAAATCGCCTCTGACTGTTCTTCCAGATTTCGGCAGATGGCGTTATTGGTCTCGATTTTATCGTCCAAGGAGGAGAGAATCGAGGCGATTTTTCGCTGAATGGGGAGAGGGGGGATAGAAAATGAAAACGTAGCCAGAGTACCAGCACTAATATTTGGCTGAGCAGTTTCGCTATCTATATGATTATAAACAAACCCACTAAAATCTTTCGTATTAACAACATAATAGATAAAATTCCAATCAACATTTTCTTTGGGTTTAAATCGAAGAACACGTTGATTTATGTATGCTGGTTTATCAGCAAGGATGCGACCTAGTTTGCCTATTGTGGCCCCAGTCATCGCCAGAACAAAATCCCCCTTAGTCACTAGGTACTTCTCCAACCTATTTGGAGAGTATGAGCTTAAATTTACACCTTCTAGGCAATCAATAGCAACCCTTGGCGGTTGTATATCTCCTATCTTAACCACTTTAGTTGGGTATGACCCGAAATCTTTACTTTTGAAAGCAAAGCCAGGAATCAAGTCGCAAACATCTCCAAGATTGACTTTTCTCCACTCAGATTTCATACCCCAGTTCTTTCAGGTTATTCTTAATCTGTTCTTCCAGTTCGTGAGAACGCGAGAAGAGGGAAGAAAGCTCGGTGGTGAGGCGTTTCATTTTCTCATCGAAAGGCTCGCTATCCTCTTCCTGCTCTTCGATACCCACGTATCGGCCGGGGGTAAGGATGTAGTCTTGCTTGCCGATGTCTTCTGTAGTAGCGACTGCGCAGAAGCCTTTGACATCCTCCAAGGTGCCGTTTTGGAAAGCTGTAAAGGTGTCGGCCAGGCGGGCGATGTCTTCATCGGAAAAATCGCGGTGTTTGCGGTCAATCATGGTGCCCATTTTGCGGGCATCGATGAAGAGAGTTTTGCCTTTCTGCTTCTTATCCTTGGAAATGAACCAGAGCGTAACCGGAATAGTGACGCTGTAGAAGAGCTGGGAGGGAAGAGCCACGATGCCTTCCACTAGGTCAGCCTCAATGATGTTGCGGCGGATTTCGCCTTCGCCGCTTTGCTGGGAGGAAACAGCACCATTGGCCAGCACAAGTCCAATCTTACCGTTGGGCGCAAGGTGATGAATCATGTGCTGAATCCACGCAAAGTTGGCATTGCCTGCAGGCGGGGTGCCATATTTCCAGCGCACGTCATCCTGGAGCTTTTCCTGCCCCCAACCGGAGAGGTTGAACGGAGGATTGGCGAGGATGAAATCGGCCTTAAGTGTCTTGTGCAGGTCGTTATGGAAGGTATCGGCATGGTGTTTCCCGAAATCCGCCGAAATACCACGGATAGCCATGTTGATTTTAGCCATTTTCCACGTATCAGAGTTGGACTCCTGTCCATAGACAGAGATAGCATCGCGGCGACCGCTATGCTCCTCGATAAAGCGAGCGCTCTGTACAAACATACCGCCGGAACCACAGCAAGGGTCATACACACGGCAGTTTTCAAAAGGCTTCAGGATGGCAACAAGCGTTTTCACCACGCTGGCCGGGGTATAGAACTCACCGCCCTTAACGCCTTCGTATGCCGCAAAGTTTTCGATGCAGTACTCATAGGTGCGCCCCAGCAGGTCTGTGCTTTCCTGAGCCGAGCCCATATCCAGATTGGTGAAGAGGTCTACCACTTCTCCGAGTACTCGCTTATCCAGCTCCGGCTTGGCGTAGTCCTTGGGCAGCACATCCTTGAGCGTATCGTTCTCTCGCTCGATGGCTCGCATGGCGTTGTCAATCGTCATCCCGATTTCAGGAGAATGCGCGGCTGCTGCGATAGTCGCCCAGCGAGCTTCCTGCGGCACCCAGAAAATATTCTCTTCGGAATAGAAGTCGCGATCATCCTCGAAGCCGTATCCTTCTTCCACAAGCTGCTGGTAACGGGCTTCAAAGCGCGAAGATACATAACGCAAGAAAATCAGACCGATAATGACCTTACGATAGTCGGCGGCGGGAATATGCCCCCAGAGTACGCAGGCTGCCTCCCATATCTGCTTTTCAAACGGGAGAGGTGTATTATCTTTTGCTTTCTTCGATACGCGCTTTGCCATGGGGATATTCTACCATTTTGGTCGCATCTCTTCAAGGAATTTCCTATGAAATCTACATCAGGAAGATTCTCTGCGTTAATCATTTTTGACGAAACCATTGCCGCTATCCAACAACGATGTGATAACAAGCCGGTAGTACCATTGGTCTACAACGGCACAATCCTACTCCGCAAGATTCCTTTTTGGAGGTTTTGCGGGGATTTGCCGGGCGGGTCACATCAGCCCCTTTTCCCGGGCGGTGATTTTCCGTCTTCGGTAAACCTACGCCGCGGCTGGCATACTCTTTGAGTAGCTCCTTGCCGAAGTACTCGCGCAAGGGGCTTCGCTACAGCTACGCCCGCTCTGGCGAGAGCCCCCTTGTAGAAGATAGAGAAGACAAGGTGTGGAGCTCCGCCACCGGGATGCGGGTGCCGGTGTCCATGATAAGCAGCTTCTCGTGCGGTAGGAGCTTTCTGATGAGCCCGGCGAGCTCCATGTATGCGCCGCCGGCCTTGCGGGTGTCCGGGACGAAGTAAACGATGTTCAGGACTAGGTTGGAATCGGTTGAGGCCAGTTGGAGAAGGTTGGAGATTTCCTGCTTTACTGATTCATCCAGAATAGGCCGCGCGTCTGTGATGCGGGCGGCTTCGGCGATTGCGGCATCGTGTCCCGACGGAATTTGTGTTACCTGTGTGGTGGTACTTTTTTGTTACCTCTGTCCCGGGCGCGCAGTATAGCGCTGTGATGGCCGGCTTTACTCCGCGGCGTTGATGAGCTTCTGGAGTTCGTTCATTTCCTGCATGAGCGGGGCGGCATCCTGCCAGGAGATGCCGGGGGTGTTGACCCGCGAGCGCAGCTGGTCCACGTGGGCGCGGAGGGCTGCCAGGGCGGCGTTCGAGCAGGTGGATTCGACCGTGCCGCTCACATCGGGGATATCGATGGGGTGGTGCTGCATGTCGCGCAGGGCTGCGGCCTGCTCGGGGGGGAGCTTGGCTGTGAACGCCTGCCAGGCGGCGTCGTTGCCGGGGGCGGGCAGGGATTCCATGAAGCTCTGCAGCACAATGCCGCCCGCCAGCCAGCGGATGGGTTCCTGGAGCTCTTCTATGCGCTCCAGGAGCATGGCCTGGGCTTCGGCATTCACGGCGGCCAGGAAAATGGTGTCGCGTATGGCGTGGTGCAGGGTGATGGGGATGACGCGCACCGGGGCTTCCTGCGCGGCTTCGTCTGCGGCGGCGTCAAATGCTTCTTCTTCGCCGGGTTCCCAGGCGGGGGCGGCGGCAGGCTGGGGGCTGTCTTTGCGGGTGCGGATGATGCCTTCCACGGTTTCGCGCAGGGCTTCCAGACCGGTGTTGAGGCGGGTGGCGAGATCGGCCACGGCTACATCGCGGCGGTTGCGGTCGGTGATTTCGGCGGCGAGGTCGGCCATGCGCGGGATGAGCGCGGCGCGGGCATTGGCATCGCCCTGAATCATGGCCAGTTCCTGCCCCACGCGCACTTCCAGATACGGGCGGGCGGCATCGATGGCCTGGCGCAGGGCTTCGGGGCCGCTGTGGCCGATGAGGGAATCAGGGTCTTCGCCGGGGGGCAGGCTGGCGTGGTAGACTTCCAGCCCGGCTGCGGCCAGTTTGCGGAAGGTTTTCTCGCTGGCCTTGATGCCGGCGTTGTCGCCATCGTAGCAGAGAATGGCTTTCTTGGCGTATTTGCGCAGAATGCGGGCGTGCTCATCGGTGAAGGCGGTGCCCAGCCCCGCCACTGCGTTGCGGATATCGGCCTTTTCGTGGCAGGCAATCACATCCAGCTGCCCTTCGCATACCACCACGCACATGCCGGCTTTGCCGATGGGGCCGGTGGCTTTGTAGAGACCGAAGAGGAGTTCGCCTTTGTGGAATGCGGCGGTATCTGCCGTGTTCACGTATTTGCGCGGGTCCTGGCCTTCCTGGATGATGCGGCCGGAGAAGCCGACGACTTCGCCGCGCACGTTGTGGATGGGGAACATGAGGCGGTCGCGGAAGACGGGGTAGAGCCCGCGCTGGCCGCGACCCAGCAGGTAGGCTTCGGCCAGCAGGCGGTCATCCATATTGCGGGAGCCCGCCAGTTGAGCCAGTTCGCGGAAGTCGGGCGGGGCCCAGCCCAGTTGCCAGGCCCGGGCAATCTCAATGCCGAATCCGCGGCGTTTGAGGTAGTCGCGCACGTGGGCAGCGGCGGCATCGCGGCAGAGCTTGCGGTGGTAGTATTCGGTGGCCAGGGTGTTGGCTTCGACCACGCGGGCGCGCATGCGGCGCTGGCGGGCTATTTCCGGGTTTTCTTCTTCCTCGATGACCGGTATGCCATTCATATCTGCCAGGCGGCGCAGGGCAGTGGGGTAATCGAGGTTTTCAAACATCATGATGAATTTGAGCGCATCGCCGCCCACGCCGCAGCCGAAGCAGTGGAAGCTCTGGCGCGCCGGGTTCACGTGGAACGAGGGGGTCTTTTCGCTGTGGAACGGGCAGCAGGCTTTCCAGGAATTGCCCGCGCGGCGCAGCTGCAGGTATTTGCCCAGGAGCTCCACGATATCGGCGGAGTCCTTGATGCGTGCTACGCATTCCTGGGTGATACGGGCCATGGCGGTCGGGTGCGGTTGATTCATCAGCAGCCGGTGAGGCTGCGCAGGTGGTGTTCGAATCCGGGGTAGGAGGTGTTGATGCTGTGGCAGTTGAGCAGGGTGGTTTCGCCCCCGGCATTCAGTCCGGCCATCAGGAAGCTCATGGCAATGCGGTGGTCGCCGTAGCTATCCATGGTGGCACCGTGCAGCGGCGCGCCGCCGCGGATTTCCATGCCGTCCGGGAATTCCTCTACTTCGGCTCCCATGGCGCGCAGATTGCCCACCACGGTGGTAATGCGGTCGCTTTCCTTCACGCGCAGCTCCCCGGCGTTGCGGATGCGGGTGGTGCCTTGTGCAAAGGCTGCTGCCACGGCCAGCACCGGAATTTCATCTATCAGGTTCGGGATTTCGTGCCTGAGCACCTCGGTAGCCACCAGCTGCTGCGGGGCTCGCACGGTGATGTCGCCATAGGGCTCGCCGCCCTCGGTGCGGTTGGTGATGCTGATATCGGCCCCCATGCGGCGCAGCACGGTGATGACCGCATCGCGCGTGGGGTTCAGCCCCACATTGAGGAGTGTTACCTCGCTGCCCGGCACAATGGAGGCGGCCACCAGCCAGAATGCCGCGCTGGAGATATCCCCCGGCACGGTGATGTCTTTGTTGGTGGGGATAACCGGGCCTTCCACGGCAATATCCAGCCCATCGGCCGATACGGTGCAGGGAATGCCGAAATGCTCGAACAGGCGCTCGGTGTGGTCGCGGGTGATGGCGGGCTGGTGCACCGAGGTGCGCCCCCCGGCCAGCATGCCGGCCAGCAGCACGGCGCTTTTCACCTGGGCACTGGCCATGGGCAGCTCGTAGTGCGTGGGGCGCAGCGTGCCGCCCTCAATTTCCAGCGGGGCGCACCCGGGTTTCTCGCCGCAGGCGGTGATGCGGGCACCCATGCCGGCCAGCGGGTCAATGATGCGCTTCATGGGGCGGCTGCTCAGCGAGGCATCGCCGAACATGCGGCTGCGGAACGGCAGGGAAGCCAGCACCCCGGCCATGAGCCGCATGCCGGTGCCGCTGTTGCCGCAGTCGATATCGTGCGCCGGAGCCGTGGGCTGCATGCCGGTGCCGGTCAGGGTGAAATTCTGCGGAGCATCGCCGGGGGTAACTCCGGCACCCAGCTGCTGCATGGCGCGCAGGGTGTTGAGGCAGTCCTCGCTGCACAGGTAGTTGCGCACTTGCATGGAGCCTGTGCCCAGCGCGCCCAGTATGGCTACGCGGTGCGAGATGCTTTTATCGCCCGGAACGGTGATGGTGCCGTGCAAGCCGTTGGCTGCGCGGGAAACGGTGATGCGGTCACTTGACATGAATCTGGATGCGTTTCTGTTGGAAGCCTTCTTTTATGAGAGTGTCGAAGAATGCGTTGACCCCCAGCTCGCGCTGGGCGCTGATGATGGCGGTGCGGATGGTCTCGCGGCATTCTTCCAGCGAGGGAGTGTATGCCGGGGCAATGGGGCCAGCCAGGATGATATGCCAGCCCCATTTGCTGCGGGCCAGGGTGGGGGTATCGGCGGGCAGGGCGGCATCGCCAAAGAGGTTGAGCTCCGGCAGGGGGAGCAGGGCATCATCGTGCACAGTTCCCAGATGGCCGCCTTTCTGCGCTGTGTTACTGTCATCGCTCAGCTCGGCGGCCAGACGCGCAAAATCCTCGCCCGCCTGCAGGCGGGCCATGACTTGATCTGCCGCGTGGCGCGCATCGGCCTCATTGCGGTTCAGCGTGGCAATGAAAATGTGCTTTACCGGGCGGCTGGCGGGAATGCGCAGTTCATCCTGAATCTGCTCGTAATGCGCCTGGATGGCCGCATCGTCCACCTTGGTGTGCGGGGCCAGGTTGCGGTTCAGGAGGGCAAGCCCCATCAGGCGCGATTCCACCTTATCGGTAAACTGGCGGCGGGTGTAGCCCTGTGAGGCGAGCTGCTGCTCGAAAGCGGCATCGCCGGATGTGCGGCTGGCCAGGGCTGCCACCTCGCGCTCTGCTGCGGCGCGGTCGTGGGGCAGCTGGTTATCGTTGTAGCGGGAACGCATGCGCAGCAGCGAACTGCGCACCAGATCCATCAGCATGGAAACGGCTGGTTTCTCCTTGCCTGAAATGGCCTCCTGCTCAGCCTTGTGGCGTGCCAGCTGGGCGGGTGAAATGCGCTCGCCATAGACCACGGCCGCGGCTTCGGTGACCAGTTTATCCTTGTGCAGAAAACCGTACATCGGCCCGTGCAGCAGCCAGAGATCCAGCACCATGTAGGCCAGGGTGGTGCCGATGATGGCTGCTTTGATGACGTATATTCTGGCAGATGTCCACTTCACGCGGCTATTCTACCCGCCCGCCCCCGCCTTGGCAATCTAAAAGCCTGTCAATCGATAAATGATTTTGAATGTGGAAATTTTGATTCTGGATGTGAGAAATTCGCTGCGCAAGGCGCAGAGGAACCGGAACGGTGAAAAACGCGACCAGACTTTTCGTTCTGCATTCTGAACGCTGCAATCCCTTTGCTCTTGCCAAGCGGGGGAAATTGCGTATAATGTGGCGCGTAACGAATTTTCACCCCATATCACCACACTATGCCTGACGCACGCTTCCAACCGCTGCCCGGATTCCGCGATTTTGCCCCGCAGGAATGCGCCTTCCGCAACTATCTGTTCAACACGTGGCGGCGTGTGGCGCATCGTTACGGCTTTGTGGAATGGGAAGCCCCCACGATCGAATCCACCGAGCTCTACCTCAAGAAATCCGGCGGCGAGCTGCCCACCCAGCTTTTCCGCTTCAAGGACCAGGGTGAGCGCGATATCACCGTGCGCCCGGAGCTCACCGCCTCGCTGGGGCGCATTGCCGCTGCTTACCAGCGCGAATACACCAAGCCGCTCAAGTGGTTTGAAATCGGCTCCTGTTTCCGCTATGAAAAGCCGCAGAAAGGCCGCCTGCGTGAGTTCGTGCAGTTCAATGCCGATATCCTGGGCGAAGCCGGCGAAGGTTCCGATTCGGAGCTGATTGCCCTGGCTATCGACTGCATGCGCGAGTTCGGCTTCACGGCCAATGACTTCGTGGTGCGCATCTCCGACCGCGAGGTGTGGCTCAAGTACGCCGCCGATAACGGGGTGGCCGAGGAACGTGTGCCGGATTTCCTGGCCATCATTGATAAGTTTGAGCGCGACCGCCCCGAGTACTGCCAGGAGAAGCTGGATGCCTTCGGCATGAAGCGCGAGGACCTGGTGAACTTCATTGCCAATCCCCCTGCCGGCTGCTCCCCGCGTTACGATGCTGTGCTGGCCGAGCTGCAGGCCCGCGGGCTGGAAGACTACGTAAAGCTTGACCTTTCCGTGGTGCGCGGCCTGGCTTATTACACCGGGCTGGTGTTTGAAATCTTTGACAAGGGCCACACCCTGCGCGCGGTGGCTGGCGGCGGCCGATACAACGGCCTGGTGGCCACGCTTTCCAACGGTGCGGTGGATATGCCCGCCACCGGTTTCGCCATGGGCGATGCCGTGATTGCCCACCTGATAGAAGCCTGTCCGGCTGCCCGCGCCCTGCGCGATGCTGCGCTGAAGGCTTCCCATATCGATGTGTGCATGGTGCTGGCCGCCCCGGAGAAACGCCCGCAGATGCTGGCTCTGGCCGCGGCTCTGCGCGATGCCGGCTTGCGTGTGGATCTGCCCCTGGCTCCGGCCAAGATGGGCAACCAGCTCAAGCGTGCCGAAAAGATTGGCGCCCGCTATGCGGTCATCATCGGTTCCGAATACCCGGAGCTGGAGCTCAAGAATATGACCACCCGCGAATCCATGCACGCCTCGCCCAACGGCTTGATGGCCGAGTTGCTGGGTGATGATGAGGAGGTGTGAGGCTTTTGCCCGCCATGCTGCGACGTCTGATATTGCTTCTGCCGGGAGCCCTGCTGGTGCAGTGTGTCCCGGCGGGGTCTGCGGACGCAGTGCAGCCGGCCGGAGCCGTGGTGCAGAAGACCACGGAACCGCTCATCAGCTCGCGCCGGGAGTTGCACGCCCACATGACCGGCTGGATTGCCACCGCGCAGACCCCGGTCAATTTCCGCCTTGCGCCCAGCCTGCGCAGCCAGTGGCGCGATTTTATCGGCGAGGAGCTCTGGGCAGAGTACGCCCGGCGATGCTCGGCCCGGGTGATGGAGACCGGGCAGGTCTCCCTGAAACTGGAATACCGTGACTATGTGCGCCTGCGTGCTGCGCTGCGCGATGCCGCTTTCCGCACCACGCTCACCGCGCAGGAGGAGGCTGTGCTGCAGCAGCTTGAGCAGCGCACCCGCTCGCTGCTGCGTGCTGGTATGAGCGCGCTGGATAAAGTGGTGGTGCTGCACGATGCGCTGGTGCAGGGCTCGCGCTACGATGCCAGGGCGGGGGGGAATATTGCGGATTTGCTGACCAAGGGCTGCGGCAGCTGCGAGGCATACAGCGCGGCTCTCTGTGTGATGCTGGAGATAGCCGGAGTGCCCTCGCGCGTGGTGACCGGCACGGCCGATGGACCTCACGCCTGGAACCTGGTGCAGCTGGGGCAGGAGTGGTACCATGTGGATGCCACCTGGGATGACCCCGTGGTGAATGATGGCAGCCGGCAGTTGCTCCAGCACAGCTATTGCTGCTGCACTGATGCCGAAATGCGCCGCACCCACCGCTGGAACCGCGAATCGTATCCCGCCAGCGGTACCCGTACCGCATACTATTACCGGGCCCGCGGGCTTTATTTCACCAGCTTTTCCGCCTACTGGAAAGCCGCCCTGGCAGCCTGGCAGCGCGGTGAAAATTGCTTCGAGGGCTACCTTACGAACTACGGCAGCACGCAGCAATTCCAGCAAGCACTGGAGAGAACCCCGGCAGCTGCAAATGCCCCCACCCGCCTGAGCTGGACCGGCCCCGAGACCGCCGCCGGCACCGTTACCCTCACTTTTGAACCTAACTGATAGCGTGTCATGCAGATAGCCGCCGGTATCGTGTTTGCTCTCACCTTCCTGCTGCTGCTCGTGCAGGAACACTGGCTGCACAGCCCCGCCCCCTGGCGTTATCTGGCCTGGGTTCTGGCCGCACTGGGCTGCCTGAGCGCATGCGTATTCTGGTATTGCGCGTAAGCACACATGATTTTTCCTTGCATTGCCGGGTGGAATGTGTTTGAATTACCCCCGCACGCTACAGTGGCGGAATGGTAGACGCAGGAGACTTAAAATCTCCCGGTAGGTAATACCGTACGGGTTCGAGTCCCGTCTGTAGTATGTTAAGGCGCTATCAGTGATTGCTGGCAGCGCCTTATTTGTTTATGCCTTGAGCACAAAGTGGAGTCGGGTGTCGACCTGGGCAGCAAGGGGGTGGCCGTTGCGGCGGGCGGGGGTGAAGCGCCAGTGTTGCAGAATCCAGCTGCGGGCGTGGCGGTCGAGTGCGGCATTGCCGCTGGTGGTGGTGATTTCTACGGCAGTGGGGGTGCCATCTGCCGCTACAGAAATGCGTACTCCCACTACGCCTTGTACCCGGCGCTGCCGCAGCAGGGGCGGGTAGCTGGGTTGCGGGCAATCCCGGTAGGCGGGCGGGGTGTAGGTTTCCGGGACGGTGCTTGATTTCGGGCCGGGGACTGCGGCAACAGCGGCTTTAGCGGGGGTGGCTGCTGCGGTTTCGTTTTGCAGCAGGGTGAGGTCTGCTGTCTCAAAGGGTGAGATTTCAGTGGATTCATCATCAAGTTGTTCCAGCATGGCCATCGGGAGCTCCGGCAGGGCGTGTTCCGGCTGGGGTATGGCGCTGAGTACAGGCAGGGGGATTTCCTGAGCCGGCTGGTGTGGTGTGAGAACGGGTGCAGGGGCTTGAGGCGCGGCTGCCTCCTGCGGGATGAACGCGATGCCGTGGAAATTACAGTCAGCATCGCCCACGGGGACTATCAGCTGGCTGTTGAATGCCCAGCCGGCCACCCACAGCCCCGGCAGGAGCACCAGGGGTACACAGCGGATGGCCCGGCGGATGCGCTGGCGGGCCAGTTCGCCTGCGGAGGTGTGGCGTACGTGAATCATGGGGCAGGCTCGAACCAGAATAGGTGGGCATCGAGTGCATCGAAGCACCAGGGGCTGGGGGGGATGCGCAGCCGCGGGTTGTGCGCCAGGTAGACGCGGTTTTCTTTCCAGCCGGGCAGCCAGATGGCGTGCCGGCAGACCTGGGTATCCACCGCGGAGAGGTTGCCGGTCTGCTCAAATTCGGTAAGTGCGGCGTTCATTTCCGGGGAGTTCAGGCCGAAGGGGGAGTATTCCGGCGCGGCCTGGGGCGAGAAGAAGAGGGCGGGTGAGGGGTCTTCAGCCGCCGGGACTGCCCAGAAGCAGAGCTCGTGGCTGCGTTCCTGCAGGCGGCGCTGGCAGTGCTGCCAGGGGAGGGGTTCGGGCACAATCTCTGCCCCGCAGTCGGCCGCGCTGCGGATGATGCAGGTGAGCAGCGCACTAATCTTCTCATGCGGGGTGTAGGTGAGCCGCACGCTGAGCCGGGTGCCGTCTGCCCGCTTCAGAATGCCATCGCTCCCGGCGGTGGTGTAGCCTGCCTGGGCGAAATAGCGGCGAGCGGTTTCGGGGTCGTAGCGGTATTGTGGTGTTTCCTGCGGGGTGCGGGGGCCGTAGCCTGAGTGAAAGGTGCGGAGCCGCTGTCCCTCGCCACGGGTCATGAGTGCCACAGCCCGGTCCATATCCATGGCGTGGAGCAGCCCCCGGCGCAGTTCCAGCCGGGGCAGGGTGCGCGTGTTGAGCGCAATGCCATAGGGGGGCAGCGGGTATTCGGCATCGTATACGGTGCGGTGCAGGTGGCTGGCGGGCTCGGCGTGTTCCTGCCAGGCCGTGATGTTGCGGGTCTGCAGGGCATCGAGCTTGCCGCGCAGCAGGAATTCCCACACCTGGGCTTCGGAGTTGAGGAAATGGTATTCGAGAGCCTGCACATTGAAACGGTGGCGGCAGAGGGGAAGCGACTCTCCCCACCAGGTGGCGGGGCGTTGCAGTTCGATGCGGCGTCCGTGCTCCACCCGGCTCACTCGATAGGGCCCGGTGGCCGGGGGAATCCGCTGGGCGAATTGCTCCCGGTAGCGGGAATCAAAGCCGGAATGGAATGCGGGCTCGGCCGGCATGAGCAGGCGGGCCGCCCGCACGGCATCTGCCTCGCTGCGCAGGGTGATGGAGAGGTGGGTCTCATTGTGGGCGCAGAGAGCTTCCGCAGCTTCGGCCAGTTGTTCATATTCCGCGCAGCGTTGCTCGGCTTGCAGGAGGGCGGCCAGCAGGTAATCGCCGGCCCGGACAGGGCGTCCGTTGTTGTAGCGGGCGGCGGGATTGAGACGGAAGTGGACGGTGCGCCCCACCACGGCCCAGGCTTCGGCCACGCCGGCGGTGGGCTGCCCGGTGAGGGGGTGCCGGGCTACCAGCGGTATTTCGGTAGCTGCCAGCAGGTTCTGGTGGAAAAATTGCGCTTCACCCCCGCCGAAACGGTGGAAATGTGCCGGGAAAGGGCCCGCATTGCACAGGCGCACCCGTCCACCGGGGCGGGCGGCGGCATCGCCCACGGCCGGGTGGCCGGTGGCATCCTGCCAGGGGATGGCCGGTGGCAGGGGCTTGCCCAGGCTGAGCCGGAGCCCGCCCACCCGGCAGAGCCTTTCGGCAAAATCGGATGGGTAGGGGGCGGATATACTTGATTCTTCTGCTGCGCAGGGGGGGGCTGCCTGCCTGGTGACAGCCCACCAGGCAGACGCTATGATGACCAGTAGCAGAAGAATAAGTGCGCGTTTCATCAGAAGGTGATGGTGCAGCCAGCGTATACAGCAGTGCCGGGGTTCAGCCAGGAGCGAGAGTAAATACCATAGTCATCTGGATTTGAGACAAATTTCTGGTTGGTCAGGTTTTCCACTCGCATATGCAGGGTGAGGTGTTCGTTCACCTTGTAGCTTGCATACCAGCGCAGGGTGTAGTAGGCATCAAGTCGGCTTCCATCCCAGCCGGTGCTGCCACTGGCGGCAGCAAGACCGATGCCGGTGGTGAATCCCTCGAACGGGCTTGTATGGATATCTGCCCCCCATACCTGGCGCGCCGTGTTTGTCAATTGCTCGCCGTTGTCGGCCTTGGGGTCACAGAGTGTGAGACTCAGGGTATACCCCGTATTCCACTGATCTTCCCAGATGCCATTCAGGCTCAGTTCAATACCGCGACAGGTATCAGTTCCCGCAGCATTGTAGAATGTGCGGGGATCTGTGTTATAATCCGTCTTAATGGCATCTTCTGTGCGAATCCAGAACACAGTGACGCCAATGGTGTGGTTCTCAATCCACTCATGCTCAATTCCCAGGTCGGCGCTCCAGCTGGTCTGGCAGTCGAGCTCCGGGTTACCCTGGTAGGTGCTTCCCCAGCCGTTGGTGAATCTGCCCTCCATACGTTCAAAGGCCGAGGGCGCTTTGTAGCCGCGGGAGACGGAAGCACTGAGCCGGGTGCGGTCATCATTGAAACTCCAGCTGGAGGCCGCGCGCAGGGTGTAGAGCGCATCGTGCACATCGCTCTGGTCCCAGCGCAGGGCAAGGGTGTTTTCCCAGCCCTTGTATGGAGTCACCCGGTGTTCGGCAAAGAGGCTGTAGGTGTTGTCGATGTTCTGCCTGCCCTGGGTGGAAATGCCATTGTCATCTGCGGTGTATTCGCTGTGCATGTAGGCGAGACCGGCGGTGGTGGCCTGGTGGCGGCACCAGCGGTATTCATTGCGCCAGTTCAGCTGTACGTTGTGCAGGTTGCGGTTCGTGCCGCGGCCCAGCATGTAGTCTGCGCCGTAGTACCCGCCGCTCAGTTCGGTGGCAAAGGCATGGGTGAGCTGCTTTTCCAGCGCGGCAGAAACCAGATTGGTCCGGTATTTGTAGTGCGGGTCGCCGCCCCAGGTATCGGGGGTGTGGTACCGGGAATCGCTGCGGCGGTAGGTGATGCGGGCGTGGGTGGCGTCATCCGGGCGATAGTCCAGGCGCAGTGCTTCCTGCCAGCTTTCGAATCGGCCTGCATTTTTATCGGCAGGCCTGCTGCCATCCACTCGTTCCAGGTCATTATCCGTGGTTTC
>JAFXDR010000117.1 GCA_017521145.1 Akkermansia sp.
GAAAGTTCTGCGGGCTTTTCCGTCTGCGTGCAGCGCCCGCAGATTTAGACCGAACGGAGTGAGGATTTCGACCGGCCAAGGGCCGGATTTCGACCAGCCGGAGGCTGGATTTCGTTTCCTATAGAGCAGGGATAAAACAAAGAGCCATTCATAGGGAAGCAAGTGACCTGCGCTCCGTGAGTCGGGACTAAAAGTCCCGTGCCCCGACAATAATGCTTCCGTCTGCGCTGTTGCACAGTATGGATTTCGTTACCAATAAAGCCGGGAATAACAAAGAGCCATTCATAGGGAAGCAAGAGACCCGCGCTCCGTGAGTCGGGACTAAAGTCCCGTGCCCCGATAATAATGATTCCGTCTCCGCTGCCGCCAATTATCAAACCTTTTATTCTCATTTCTACTTGATTGTTAGATGGCAGTGTGTTAGATTCGCTATGGAATGGAGGTTGCAAAACTGCAGCGAGTGTGGAAAATCCTCATGCGAGGCTTGTGCTGGGCATGCGGGTTGAGCTGGCTGTGCGTGTTTTGTGTGTTGCCGGTGGCTCTGAATATGGAGCTTAGGTGGTTGATGAATCCACTTGTTCTGGGGGCGTCTTGTATGTTGGTGCTGTGGCTTGTGTCGTGCGGGGTATACTGGCTGGTGTGCGGGGTATACTGGCAGGTGTGCGCGTTCCGGGGAAGGGTATGGAGATTTGAAAGACTGCTGGCAGTGGTTTCGCTTCTGATATTTCTCGGCGGGTATAAGGGGATTGGTACCCCGGTCCGATATGCCTTGTGCCTGGGTTCCTGTTCCTCCGTTTCTGTAGAACCGACCTGGCATGTGTCTCTTGCGCAGAAATGTTTCATGCGCCTGACAGATGATTGGAGCAATGGCCGCTTTGGTATGCGGCTGGTCGCTAGTGAAGTAGAATTTCATCAGAATTATTACCCGGTAGTAGAGGAGGGTTCCTGCCGGATTTCTTTTGATGCAGGAAATGGCGAACACGCGCATTTCTGCGATGAGTTTACGCTTGCGTTGCCGGATGCCTCGGATGCTTCCAGTCTGGAAATCTGCTTTGCTGAAGACTCCCCCGCGCTGGGAATAGCGGTGAGGCCGGAGCTCGATCGTGGAAACTCTGATGCTGAAGCTGTATGGCAGAGCGGACATGCACCTCAGCAGTGGTGCGAATCTCAGGGATACCTGTGGCTGCCGGTTCATGCCGGAAAACCGCTCGAATTGCCCGTTATGGATGGAGAGGTTGCCTTTGAAGTGGTGTACCCCATTACCTGGTATAGTGATGTGGCCGACCGTCGGGCTCCTTATACATCGGTCTATTTTGACGTGAGTCGTATCAAATAATCAAGCTGAAGATGGAAATGAAAAAGCGTTTCTTCCGGATATCTCTTGTTGTGCTGTTGGTCACATGGCTGAGCTGGGCTTTATCTCCCCTGTGGAAACCCGTGGTGTATGGGTATGCTCCTGGGGTTGTTGTTGGTTTCTTAAGTTATGATTGCGGCCCCTCCGGGCCGGCTGGCAAGGTGGATTTTGTGCCGTCGGCATTTGAATTGTCGGATGGGGTCGGGATAGGCTATGGTTCTAAGCCATACTGGGCAGCGGAGGAGGTGAATACCAATTTTACCTTTGATATGCCGCGTTATGGGAATGAGCATGAGGTGCGGATGCTGATTAATTCCGATACCGGAATTGTGGGCGCTATTGCGTGGGATAAGCGGATGGAGGCTGACCCGATGACGTATGCGTTGAGCGGTGCATCACCCCGGGAGTGGGCTGAAGCCCAAGGGCTGGAATGGCTGGAGCTTTCTTCTGGTGAGGAATGGGTGGTTTCGCTGAAAGAAAAATCAGAGCACCGGATTCTGCTGGTGTGTGAGATGAAGTTGAAACCGGAAGCCCCGGCCGGCACCCAACCTTATATTCTGCTGGGGGTGCGCATGCAACTCAAGGAGGCCGCGATAGAGGAAGGTCGTAAACGTATACCCGCCGGGTTGCAATTGTAATCACTGCCGCGGAGCATGTGAGCTCATGCGGAGGATAAGGCGCAAGGCTGGTAGTGAGCTTAGAAGCACCATGACAAAGGTAAAGAACGCGTGCGTCAGGTAAAGCCCCGGTGTGGTGTGGGCGGGCAAGGACATGTCCAGCACCTCCACCGGGAATGCCTGAACTCCGAGCTCTGCCAGCAGTTGACGTATAGGTTCACGCCAGTGCAGGGTAGCCCAGGCCAGAGGCAGACCGAGTGCAATGCCGCCGGTTGCAACGGACGTGGCCATACAGAGGATGACGACAGCCTGCTGCGAGGGCGGCATGCCGTAGGCGGCCATGATGCTGAGCTCCTGCCGCCGCTGCAGGCAGAGCACCCAGAGCAGCGCTCCGCAGGCAAATGCCGCCAGTGCGGTGCACAGGTAGAGGATGAAGCCCATGGTCTGTTTGGCCCGCCCGATGATGGCCAGCCATGCTCGAGTGTCAGATTGAGCCGGATGAATCGTTGACTCGGGAGCTATATCCCGCAACTGGTGAATACAGAGGTTTTCGTCAGCACTTGGGGTAAGATGCAGCGCCAGAGCCGGAGTTCCGCCTTGTATGGGGTGGGGAAGGAGAATATCCGGCGCCAGCATGCGCCCCGGCACGCGGAAAATACCCGATACTTCCAGCCAGTGCTGATGGCCCGGCAGTTGCATCAACAGGTAATCCCCCGCCCGGAGCCCCGATTTCTCAGCAAAACTCCGGGAGATGAGTGCTTGCCCGAGCCCACCTTCCGCCAGCAGCGGTACGAGCTGCTCAGGCTCATACCAGGTGCTGTAGCGGCATAAGCCATGAGGCCCGGTACCTATGCCTGCCTGACACGCGGTGGCCGAGCAGACTCCCGGTACCCGGAGCGCCTGTCCCGTTTCGTACGGCCAGTTGGTAACAAGCAAATCCGGCATGCAGAAGCGGGTGCCGGCATCTATCTCGCGCACCATGCCGTCCATCACCCCGCGTACCACAATCTGCAGCATGAGTCCCAGGGCGATACCCAGCACACAGATGCCCGCCACCAGTCGCTGACAACTGCGCCGCGGCCAGAGCAGCCGCCACGCCAGCAGAATGGTGTATGTCCTCATGCCCATGGAGCCACTATGCCACAATCTGAAGACGGAAGTCAATTTTTTCCTTTACTTGAACAGGCAAATTTACTATTTTGAAACAAATGAAGGCCTCAACCTTATTCAAATTCTCTCTTTTCGGGCTTACGACGGTACTTTTCCGGCGGAAGAAGCCGATATTGGGCACTATCATCGTGACGGACCGGTGCAACCTGCGCTGCAAGCATTGCTCAGTGAATAATCTGACCTCCATTATTCACCCCTACGTCCAGGTGAAGTCCGAAATGGAGCAACTGTACTCCATGGGGGTGCGGATTCTGTTCTTCTGCGGTGGTGAGACTTTCCTGTGGAAGGATAGTGGCAAAACCATACGTGACCTGGTGCGCGAGGCCAAGGAAATGGGGTTCAGAATCGTGAACATCGTGACCAACGGCACGCAAGGGCTGGATTTACCGGAGGCGGATTTGATTCTGCTGAGCCTGGATGGCGATAAGGAGCACCACAACATCATCCGCGGCAATACCTATGACCTTATCATGCGGAATATTGAGCAGGCTACGTCGGATAACATATGCCTGTACATGGCCGTGAACCAGATTAACAAAGGCTGCATCCGCAGTGTGTGCGATGTAGCGCGCACCCAGCCGAATGTGCGGGCTGTCTCTTTCAATTTCCACACGCCCTATCCAGACACCCGGGACCTGGTGCTTACCCGTGAAGATAAAGTGGCCTGCTGTGCGGAAATCGGGCAGCTGATGGATGAGGGATACCCCATCTTCAACCTGCGCAGCGCCTTCCCGTATATCATCGATAATAATTTCCCCACTCCCTGTTACCAGTGTGTGGTGATGGAAAATGGTGAGCTTTCCACCTGCGGGCGCTGCATACATGTGCCGGGTCTCTGCGATGAATGCGGCTACTTCTTTGCGGCAGAATATGCGCTGTTATTCCGCGGGAACCTGCGCGTGATAACCGAAATGCTGCGCACCTACACCCGATACGTCTGATTCATGAACCTTCTGACCACAGCTGCGCGCACCTGGCTGACCCGGAGCCCTGAGCCGTTCCGCTTCACGGCGGATAATGATGCGGTACTGGATTACGACGATTGCCCCGGATTGGGGCTGTATGTGCACATCCCGTTCTGCCGCACGCTGTGCAATTTCTGCCCTTATTGCAAGGAACGCTATACCCCCGAAGCAGCCGGCGCCTACACCGCAGCGCTGCTGCAGGAAATTGAGATGGTGGGGCGCATGCGAGGTGAGCGCACCCGGGTGAGCAGCCTGTACTTCGGCGGCGGTACCCCCGCGCTGCTGGCTGCGGAGCTGGGGCGTATTATCGAGGCTTTGCGGCAGTACTTTGACATCACCGACGGCGTGGGAGCTGAGCTGCACCCGGCAGATGTGAATGTGAAAACGCTGAGCCTCCTCCGTGATGCTGGGGTGACGCGTATCAGTATCGGCATCCAGAGTTTTCTGCCGGAGTTTGCCCGGTGCCTTGGACGCCCCTCACCGCAGCCGGAGAAACTGGCGGCAGCACTGGCGGCGGTGCCATTTGAGACGGTGAGCATGGATTTCATCTTCGCCTTGCCCGGGCAGAAGATAGAGCATATCCGCCGGGATATGGACACGGCCTTTGCCCATGGTGCTAATCACGTAGCGGTATATCCCTTCATTGATTTCTCCTTCACCGGCAGTCCGGTGCATGCCATGCCCGGCAGACAGAAACACCGCCTGCTGGATGAACTGACCGCCTACTGCGAATCCAAGGGGTTGGTGCGGGATTCTATCTGGACCTTTGCCACCCCGGGCGGGCATCGCTACTCCAGCATGACCCGCGACACCTTCCTGGGATTCGGCTGCTCGGCTACCACACTGCTGCGCGATAGTTTCAAGATAAACACATTCTCAGTCAAGGCTTATATTGAACGCATACGTGCCGGGCAGTTGCCCACCGCGCTTACCACACGTTTCAGCCGGCGGCAGCGCATGCTCTATTACCTTTTCTGGAGGGCGTATACCACCAGCGTGAGCCGCTCGGATTTCCGGGACTTCTTCGGTACGGAACTGGAGAAGGAGTTCGGCGCAGAGTTCCGTCTGGCCCGGTGGCTGGGGTATATTGTGCACGAGGGAGATGGCTACCGCCTCACCCCGCTGGGCGCATATTACTTCCACTATTTTGAGAACTTCTACACCCTGGCCTATATAGACAAGATGTGGGGAATCCTGCGGCACTGTGATTTTCCGGAAAGTATCGTGCTATAGTTGGCGTAATTTGAGGTTGACTTAACGGGGCAGGGTGGTATGATGAGCTAAGCTATGACACAGGATGCCCTTCTTAAGTTGTTGGAGGCGGATGCGCGATTGAGCGACCAGCAGATTGCAGACCGCCTTGGTGTGGATGTTGCAACCGTGGCCGCCAAGCGAGCTGCGCTTGAGAAGGCAGGCCGCATTGTGGGTTATCAGGCCATTGTGAATGATGACGGCGAGGGCGTTTCCGCATTCATCGAAGTGCGTTGCACTCCCGAGCGCGGCGGCGGTTTTGACCGACTGGCCTCCCGCATTGCCCGTTTCAAGGAGGTGCGCAGCCTGTATCTGATTTCCGGTGGTTATGACCTGCTGGTGATGGTGGAAGCCCCCACGCTGCTGGAGGTGGCCCGCTTTGTGAGCGAAAATCTGGCGAGCATGCAGAACGAGATTTCCACGGCCACGCATTTCCGTCTCAAGACCTACAAGCACAATGGTCTCATCTTTGCCGAGGAGCCTGAGGCTGAACGCCTCACTTTCATCCCCTGATTATGGACTGGAGTAAGACGCTTTCTAAACAGGTCATGGATATGCCCCGCTCGGGTATCCGTGAGTTCTTTGACCTGGCTACCGGCAGCAAGGATATTATTTCCCTGGGGGTGGGCGAGCCCGATTTCGTGACCCCGTGGAATATCCGCGAGGCCGCCATCCGTTCGCTGGAGCGTGGGCACACCACCTACACCAGTAACTACGGTCTGGAATCCCTGCGCCGCGCCATCAGCACTTATGTGCAGGGCTTTTTCCATGTAGAGTATGATCCGCTGTGCGAAATTCTGCCCACGGTGGGTGTGAGCGAGGCTATCGATCTGGCGCTGCGCTGCCTGCTGAACCCCGGGGATGAGGTGCTGTATCACGAGCCATGCTACGTGAGCTATGCCCCCACGGTGATGATGGCCTATGGCATACCCATAGCGGTGGAAACGAATATCGATGACCTTTTCGCCCTGAATCCTGCGAAGTTGGAAGCCGCCATCACTCCGCGCACCAAGGTGCTGATGCTGAACTTCCCCACGAATCCTACCGGCTCCATAGCTCCGCGCAAGACGCTGGAAGAGATTGCCGCCATCTGCATCAAGCATGATTTGTTTGTGCTCACGGATGAGATTTATTCCGAGCTCCGTTATGATGATGAGGAGCATACCTCCATCGCCGCGTTGCCGGGTATGAAGGAACGTACCCTGCTGCTGCATGGCTTCTCCAAGGCCTTTGCCATGACCGGTCTGCGTCTGGGCTATGCCTGTGGCCCGAAGGAACTCATTGAGCAGATGATGAAGGTGCATTCCTACACCATGATCTGCCCGACCATTACCTCGCAGGAGGCAGGTATCGAGGCACTGGAGAATGGTGTGGAAGCCATGCTGGATATGCGCGAAAGCTATCACAAGCGCCGCGACTATATTGTGGGTCGTTTCAATGACATGGGCATGGATTGCCATCTGCCCGGCGGTGCATTCTACACCTTCCCCAGCATCCGGCGATTCGGTATTTCATCCAAGGAGTTCGCTCTCCGTCTGCTGATGGAGCATAAGGTGGCGGCCGTGCCCGGCACTGCTTTCGGTGCCTGCGGCGAGGGCTACCTGCGCTGCTGCTATGCCACTGCGCAGAACCTGCTCGAGCAGGCCTGCGATAAAATGGCACGTTTCTGCGAATCACTTCAGTGATTCGCAGAAAGTACGAGGAGGGAATTACGAATTACGAATTGATTGTGGTATGACGGTTTTTGCCGGGTTCGGAGCTGACATGGTGGAGCGTACGCGGGCATTTGCTTTGCGGGTGTTCAAACTGTGCAGTGCTTTGCCCAATACGCCAGAGTCGTGGCATATGAGAGATCAGTTGTTCCGTTGTGCTACATCAGTGGCGGCCAATTATAGAGCTGCTCTTCGGGCGAAGTCTGATAGGGACTATCTAAATAAGCTGAAAATCTGCGAAGAAGAATCGGATGAATCGGATTTCTGGATGGATTTACTCGTGGCGTGTGAGTTGGTGAAGCAATATAAAGTGGAGCCTCTGATGAAGGAGGCAAATGAATTAACAGCGATTATAACAGCCTCAATAATTACGAAACGCCGGAATATAAAGAAATCTGGCGGGCTCAAGCCCGCGTAAATTTTAATTCGTAATTCGTACTTCGTAATTCGTACTTTTGCTATGTCTGAGCAAAAACTGTTTCGCACTTACGTTGTGCCGTTTGTGCTGTTTCTGGCACTGAATCTGCTGCTTTGGTGCGTGGATGCATCATGGGCGTGGGATCACCCTAGTGTGGCCTGGTACCGGCGCGCGCCGGAGATGTGGATTTACCCGCTGCAGGTGCTGGTGTGCGCCGGGTATCTGTGGTATGTCCGCCGCGGGGTGGAGTGGGATTGGTCTCTGCGGGGGAGTCTGCTGGGTGTAGTTGCCGGAGTGGTCGGAATCGGGTTCTGGCTGGTCCCCTATGTGACCGGGTGGATTCCCGCCGAACCCGGCTTCGAGCCGGAGGTGGTCTTTGGAGATAACGCAGCAGCTGTGTGGGTGGAGTACGCGTTCCGATTTGCCCGGGCGGTTATCATCGTGGCTCTGGTGGAAGAATTTTTCTGGCGCGGGTACCTGATGCGCTGGTGCGTGAACCGCGATTTTCCGCAGACAGTTCCGCTGGGGCAGGGGAGCTGGCTGGGATATGCCGTGGTGACCCTGGCTTTCATGCTGGTGCACCGTCCGGTGGATTATGCCGGAGCTTTTGTCTATGGCAGCATCGCCTATGCGCTGATGGTTTATACGAAACGCCTGACCTCCGTGGTGGTTATGCATGCGGTGGCCAACCTCATCATGGGTATCTGTGCGATTAAACTGAATCTTCCTCATCTCTGGTAACTTCTTATGCAAGCATTCATCCTTGGTGCCGGGCTCGGCACACGTCTGGCTCCTCTCACCCATATCCTGCCCAAGCCGCTGATGCCGGTTTTTCAGAAGCCGCTCATCCAGCACACCATGGACCACTATCTGCGCAGCGGGGTGACGGAGTTCATGGTGAATATCTCCTGCCTGCCTCTCATGTGGGAACGTGCCTTTCCGGAGCCGACTTATCGGGGTGTTCCTGTAAGTTTCAGTGAGGAAGAAACACCGCTGGATTCCGGTGGCGGTGTGAAGAAAATCATGCATTGGGTGAGGCCTGATGAGCCGCTTCTGGTGCACAACGGGGATATCCTGACCGATATTCCCGTGGCCGACCTGCTGGCGGAGCACAAGCGCCGCGGCAATCTGGTGACTCTGGCGCTGCGCAGTGTGGATGGTAAGCGGAATGTGGGCTTTGATGAAGAAACCGGCGCCATCACCGACATGCGCCATGCGTTGGGGGTGAATCCCGGTACGCACCAGTTTGCCGGGGTGTATCTCATGGAACCTGAAGTGGCGGAATTATTCCCGGAGGAAGATACCTTCTCCATCGTGCCTATCTGGCTGGAGCTCATTAAACAAGGTCGCGTAGGAGGCGTGGTGTTCGACTGGGCCAACTGGCACGAAATCGGTTCCCCCGCCGACTATGTGGATACTATGATGGAGCTGACCAGCCGCGAGCGCATTCACCCCACCGCGAGCATATCAGCCGGAGCTGACCTGGGTGAAGACTGCGTGGTGGGGTAGGATACCGTTATCCCCGCC
>JAFXDR010000118.1 GCA_017521145.1 Akkermansia sp.
GTCGTTGCGCTTAGCAATTTCGCGCACCATGTCGGCATCAATGCCCACAATGCGGCTCCCCTGGTAGAACTCATACGGGGGGAACGTGGCGTTGGTCACCATAATCAGCTTGCTGCGCTCTGCCTCTTTCTCACCGCAGGCGGTCAGAAAAAGAGCCATGAACGCCAGCATCACTGCCAGCCATTTTCTATATAATATACCGGGCATGCGCGTGGAGAATACCACAACCCCATGCAAATTGCAAAGTTAAAAACAAGGAAGGGCCTGTTTTATTCCTTTTTACTCCCGGCACCCGGTTAAGCCTCTGAGAGCAGGAAGATATTGCAAACATCATGATTTCATTATTTATCACGAATGCTCCTGCATCTGCTCACATACCCGGTATGCCTGCTCAATGCCGTAGAGCGGTACATCCACCAGTGTGAAAGTGCCGCCATCCTTCCCCTTCGGGGGATTGCTGATACGGAATGGGGCCAGAGAGGTACGCAGGGCCAGCGGCACATCCTGCTTGCGGCAGAAGGTCAACAGGCTCTTGGATTGAAGATTTATCTCCGCTTTCACCTCTACGGGAACAAATGAAGCACCGCAACCGAAAGCGAAATCTATCTCACAATCAGAATCTCTCGCGATCCAGTAAAAAAGCTCACGTTCGCCCACTGCGCGAAGCTGCTGCTGCACAAACTGCTCGGCCAGAGCCCCCTTGAACTCGGTAAAGATGGCATTTCCTTCCACGATAGTCCGGGCCTGCAGGTCAGCCATGGCCCCCAGTAACCCCACATCCACAAAGAAGAGCTTGAATACACGGTCACGGTAGGCAGCAGGCGGGAAAGCCGCCTTGGTCACACGGGAAACCGCATGAACCAAACCGGCATCCACCAGCCACTGCAGCGCATTCTCCACATCACGCATCCGCATGCCCGGCGCCACTTCATTGCAGATGAACTTTTTGTTCTCTCGTGAAAGCTGCCTTGGTATGGAGTTCCATATCATCGAAATACGCGTGGCGATTTCAGCCGGTGCATGCTTGCTGAAATCACGGCGGTAGCCATCCAGCAGGGTCAGATGCACCCGGCGGACCGCCGCGAAATTCTGCATACGGGCAAAGGTATCCACCGCTTCCGGCATACCGCCCACAAAGTAGTACTGCTTCAGCAGCTCCACCAGGCGCGTGGCAAACACATTCACCAGCTCCCAATCCCGATTCTCCAGCAGACGCACCAGCTTCTCCTGCCCCACAGCCTCCAGAAATTCGCAGAAAGTCATGGGGTACAAGTGCATCATATCCACTTTACCTACAGGAAAACCCGTTCCCTCGTGTACCTGCAGTCCCAGTAAGGAACCGGCAGCCACAATGTGGTACTCCCGCGCATTCTCGCAGAAGTATTTCAGCGAGGTCAGTGCCTGCGGACATTCCTGCACCTCATCGAAAATGATAAGTGTCTCCTGAGGGTCAAGGGTACACCCCGTCTCTGCCTGCAGCAGCAGCAGCAGCCGCTGCACATCATACCCTCCCGCAAAAGCCCGGCGCATGTTCTCGTTGCTGTCAAAGCTGATAAATGCGACCTCGCGAAAATTCTTGCGCCCAAACTCCTGCATAAGCCAGGTCTTGCCTACCTGACGAGCCCCCATGATAAGCAGAGGCTTGCGAAGCGGATTATTTTTCCATTCCAGAAGCTGTTGTTCGGCGTACCTTTCCATGCGTTTTCCTCCCGAAAAGAACACTAGCACATTTCTTATTCATTATCAATATCAATTTGCAAATGTGTGACGACTTTTTGCTGCTTCAACCACGTTTGTGTGACGACTTTTTGCCATTTTAACCACATTTGTGTGACGAGTTTGCATATTCCGCACAAAATTCACGCCCGCCGCAGGGGGATTTTCCTGCAGCGGGCGATGAGGGATAATGAAGGTTGAATCAGCCTTGCTGGCGGATGCTGGCACTCATGAGCTCAGCCACCTTGCGGCCGCTCATGAGCATGCCGCCGAAGATGGGACCCATGCGGAAACTGCCGCTCACGCCATTGGCAGCCATGCCGGACACGAAAAGGCCGGGGTAAATCTCCTTGGTATTATCGATAGTGGAGCGCTCGCCCTCGGCGGCATCCATGCTCATTTCGCCCACCACACCGCCGGTGGGGGTATCGAGACGCACGCCATTCTTGCGGGCCACGGTGCGGGCAATCTCGCAATCATGCCCCGTGGCATCGAGCACGGTCTTCGAGAGCAGGGTGAGCGGGTCCACATGCAGACCCTCGCGCAGCACGGGGGTCCAGTTCACCACCACACCGCCCACGCGGCCCTGCTTGTACACCACATCCTCCACCGAATAGCAGTTGAAGATAGTGGCGCCGGCCTTCGTGGCCTGGTAGAGCAGGCCTGCCGTGGCATGCACGGAATCCACAATATAAGTACCCGCTTCATACGGGCGGTAGGAAAGCTGCAACTCCTCCACAATGGGCATGGCTTCCTCCTGCACCACAATGTCGTTGAACATCATGGCACCGCCCCACATACCACCGCCGGGCGAAAGTTTGCGGTCCAGCAGCGCCACCTTATGCCCGGCCTTGGCCAGATAGTATGCCGCCACAATGCCGGAAGGGCCACCGCCCACAATGGCGGCATCCAGCTGCAGACAGGAGGAAAGTTTTCCAAAATAGGACTCAATAATACCACGGGAGATGAGTGTTTCCATAATCAGGTCAGAGTCTACCCCAGCCCGCCGCCCTCTGTCAACGCCATTTTTTGACTTGCAAACCGGGCAGATTCGTGGAAAATCAGCAGCATGATGAAGCAAGTGCTCGCCAATGCCCGGCTGTATGGAATTGTGGATATGGGATACGTGCGCCCGGAGGCGGTGGAACAGACCACCAGCGCCCTGCTGCAAGGCGGGATCCGCATTATCCAGCTGCGCGCCAAAGGCGTGGAACTGGCGCAGGTGGAAGCCCTGGCCCGCCGCATCCAACCGCTCTGCCGGGCGGCAGGTGCCATCTTTGTGCTGAATGACTACCCGGAAATGGCCGTCCGCATCGGTGCCGATGCCGTGCATGTGGGGCAGGATGGCGGGTCGCTGGCTGCCGTGCGTGCCACCGTGGGGCCGGATATGCTCATCGGCCGCTCCACCCACAGCCCGGAGCAGGCACTGGCCGCCAGGGCCGAAGGGGCAGACTACATAGGCTTCGGCCCGCTTTTCCCCACCGGCACCAAACCGGGGCGGCCCTCCATCGGCCTGCAGGACATTGCCGCCGTGCAGACCGCCCTGGCTGATTTCCCTATGTTCTGTATCGGCGGCATCAACGGCAGCACCCTGCCCGCTGTGCTGCAAGCCGGAGCGCAGCGCGTAGTCATTGTCTCCTGGCTGCTGCAGCACCCCGCCCCCGCCGCAGCAGCAAAAGAGATCATCTGCCAGCTGAGCCGCTGAGTTCCAGCCGCACCAAAACCAAAAATCAGGATTTCTAAAACCTTTCAGGCTTGACTTTAGGTGTTAGGTGGGTATACTCTCCGCGGGGAGAGTTACAAGCCCCCGGAAAAAATCATGGAACCTATTTACGAAGGCAAAGCCAAGAGACTGTTCACGACGGAAGATCCGAATGTTCTGCGCATGGAGTACAAGGACTCCGCCACCGCTTTCAATGGTGTGAAGAAAGAGGACTTCGAGAACAAGGGCCGTTTTAACAAGGCTATCACCCTGATTATCTACCGCATGCTCGAAGACAAGGGCGTGAAGACCCACCTCGTGGACGATGTGGACGATATCAACCTGCTGGTGAAGAAGGTTTCCATCATGCCGCTGGAGGTCATCGTGCGCAACGTGGCCGCCGGTTCGTTCTCCAAGCGCATGGGCGTGGCCGAAGGCACGGAATTCAAGAAGCCCATCGTGGAGTTCTCCTACAAGGACGACGCCCTTAACGACCCCTTCATCAACGACGACTACGCCCGCGAAATGGGCGCCGCCACCGAGGAAGAGTGCGCTTCCATCAAGCAGATGGCTCTGCTCATCAACGAGACGCTCAAGGAATTCTTCATGACCGCCAACCTGCGCCTCATCGACTTCAAGATTGAGTTCGGCCGTCTGGCCAGCGACCCGGGCCAGATTGTGCTGGCCGACGAGATTTCCCCGGATACCTGCCGCCTGTGGGATGTAGCCACCGGCAAGAAGATGGACAAGGACCGCTTCCGCCAGGGTCTGGGTGGTTTCATGGAGGCATACGCCGACGTGCTGGACCGCCTGCAGAAGTAAACTTTACCCCCAAGCCACCGGTGGCAACACGCCCGCCGGTGGCTTTTTTCACCTTATCGCGCGCCCGCGCAAACCACAAGAACACATTATGGCAACACTGACGTTTGAAGTATTCAGCCGATTCCAGTCGGCCACGGACGCCAACAAGCTGCTCTACACCCCGATTGCAGACCAGCTTACCTACAACCACACCCGTCTCTACACCATTGAGTGCGAAGGCGACACCGCCGCCGCTGCCGCCTACATGCGCAGCGTGCTGGTAGACCCCATCTCCCAGAAGGTGCAGGAGGACGGCACCCCCGCCCTGAGCGGTGAGCTCTTCAGCATTTCCTACGGCATCAAGAAAGGCGCGCTGGATCTGGAGAAGGAAGCAATTCTCACCAACTACCGCGGCCGCAAGGGGCTGCCTTTCGATATCACCGCGCTGACCATCACGCAGAAAATCTACGTATTCGGCCAGGGAGATGCCGCCGCGCTTTCGGCACGTTTCTGCAAGGACGTGTGCAACCCTGCCATCCACACCTGGAAAATCAACTAAAAGTACGAAGTACGAATTACGAATTAAAAATATTCAATCGTCATTTGTCAATCGTCAATAGTCAATTCAAAAATTATGGCAACATATCGTACCATTCCTGTTCGTAACCTGAGCGAAGCCGAGCTGAGCGAGCTGAGCCAGAATATGAAACTTTCCCTCTCCACCGAGGATATGCTGGTGGTGCAGCAGATTTTCTGTGAGATTGACCGCGACCCCACCGATGTGGAGCTCGAGGTAATCGCCCAGACCTGGTCCGAGCACTGCAAACACCGCATTTTCGCCGCCACTGTGCAGCACACAGTCGATGGGCAGACGGAGGAAATCAAGAGCATGTACAAGACCTTCATCCAGCGCCCGACCAAGGAAATCATGGCCAGAAAGCCCGGTTTTGTGCTGAGCTGCTTCGTGGACAACGCCGGTTTCATCAAGCTGGACGACAAGCTCTCCGTGTGCCTGAAGGCAGAAACGCACAACCACCCCTCCGCCATTGAGCCCTATGCTGGTGCCAATACGGGGCTGGGCGGTGTTATCCGCGATATCCTGGGTGCAGGCAAGGGAGCCAAGCCCATTGCCAACCTGGATGTCTTCTGCTTCGGTGCGCCCGATACCCCGCAGGAAATGGTGGAAGGCCACAACATCATTCACCCGCTGGGCATCATGCGCGGCGTGGTGCACGGCGTGCGCGACTACGGCAACCGCATGGGCATTCCCACCACGAGCGGTGCCATCCAGTTCGACCCCACCTACATCTACAACCCGCTGGTATTCTGCGGCACCGCTGGTGTGATTCCGCAGGAAGACATTGCCAAGGAAATGAAACCCGGCCTGGCCGTGGTGGTCATTGGTGGCCGCACCGGCAAGGACGGCCTGCACGGTGCCACTTTCTCCTCTGCCGCCATGGGTGAAGCCTCTGCCGAGGAAGACCAGCAGGCCGTGCAGATCGGCAACCCCATCGAAGAAAAGAAGACCCTCGACGTGATTCTCGAAGCCCGCGAGCGCGGCCTCATCGAGTTCGTGACCGACTGCGGTGCCGGTGGTTTCTCCTCCGCCGCGGGTGAAATGCTTTCCGAAACCGGTGGCAACCTGTACCTGGAGCGCGCCCCGCTCAAGGAGACCAACATGCTTTCCTGGCAGATTTTCCTTTCCGAATCCCAGGAGCGCATGGTGCTGGCCGTGAAGCCGGAGAACCTGGACGAGCTCCAGAAGCTGGCCGATACCTTCCAGACGGAAATGACCGTGCTGGGCGAATCCAACGACAGCGGTGTGCTGCGCGTGTGGCACAACGGCGAATGCGTGGTGGAAATGGATAATTCCAAGCTGCACGATGCCCCCACCAAGCACCTCACCTCCGTGTTCAACAAGGGCGAAGCCAGGATCGGCCTGGCGCTGGATGACAGCAACCTGGCTGGCGACCTGAAGCAGCTCTTCGGCGATTTCGCCATTGTTTCCCGCGAACCCATCATCCGCGAATACGACCACGAGGTGCAGGGTAACACCGTGCTCAAACCCCTGGCCGGTGCCAGCGCCGATGCCCCGCAGGATGCTTCCGTCATCGATATCGACGGCTCCGATAAGCTCATGTCCCTGGCTCTGGCCATCCTGCCGGAGTGGGGCAAGACCGACCCCTTCGCCATGGGCACCGGCACGGTGGATGAAACCGTGCGCCAGCTGGTGCTCGCCGGCACCAACCCGGATAAGATTGCCCTGCTGGATAACTTCTGCATGGGCAACCCCGAATGCCCCACCGAGCTGGGCCGCATCGTGGAATGCGCCAAGGGCATCCGCGAGGCCGCCCTGGCCTACGGCGCTCCCTATGTTTCCGGCAAGGACAGCTTCTACAACTACTTCGAGACCGAAGAGGGTCCGGTGAACATCCCCGTGACCTTCCTGTGCTCCGGCTTCGGTGTGGTGGAGGACACCAGCCACGTGCGCGGAGCCTCGCTTCGCCGCAGCAACAGCGCCATTTTCATGGTGGGCAACACCGAGGACGAAATGGGTGCCTCTGTCTATGCCCGCGTGAAAGGCATCTCCGGCGCCAAGGTGCCGCAGACCGACTGCGCGAAGAACTACGAGCTCTACAAGGCCTACTATGAGAAGGCCCTCA
>JAFXDR010000119.1 GCA_017521145.1 Akkermansia sp.
CGAGCAGGCGGTCGACGGTCTTAATCACCACTTTCACGATGTCGATGTTCTTCCACTCGTTGAAGCCGCCGATGTTGTAGGTGTCGCCGGTCTTGCCCCGGTGGAAAATCACGTCGATGGCGCGGGCGTGGTCGACCACGTAGAGCCAGTCGCGCACGTTCTCGCCCTTGCCGTAGACGGGCAGGGGCTTGCCGTGGCGGATATTGTTGATGAAGAGGGGGATGAGCTTTTCCGGGAACTGGTAGGGGCCGTAGTTGTTGGAGCAGTTGGTCACCAGGGTGGGCATGCCGTAGGTGTCGTGGTAGGCGCGCACGAAGTGGTCGCTGCCGGCCTTGGAAGCGCTGTAGGGACTGTGCGGGTTGTACTTGGTGGTCTCCAGGAAGAACTCGCTGCCGTAGGGGGCGGAGCCTTCGGGTTTATCCAGCTCCAGCGCGCCGTAGACCTCATCGGTGGAAATGTGGTAGAAGCGCTTGCCTTCCCAGTTGCCGTTCCAGTACTGGCGGGCGGCCTGCAGCAGGCTCAGCGTGCCCATCACGTTGGTGCGGGCAAAGGTGAAGGGGTCTTTGATGGAGCGGTCCACGTGGCTTTCTGCGGCCAGGTGAATCACGCCGTCGATATCGTACTCCTGCATGAGGGCGCACATTTTGTCGAAGTCGCAGATGTCTGCCTTCACGAAGGTGTAGTTCGGCTTGTCCTCAATATCTTTGAGGTTAGCCAGGTTGCCTGCGTAGGTGAGGGCATCCAGGTTGATAATCTTATATTCAGGGTATTTGTTGACGAAGAGGCGTACCACATGAGAGCCGATGAAGCCGGCACCGCCGGTGATTAAGATATTTTTCATTTTGAATTTTGGATGTTGAATTTATTTTCATGAAGTGCGGTGACACAGCGCTTCAGGGAGGCATGCCAGTGGGGAATGGTGAGATTGAACGTGGTCCGGATTTTCGTCTTATCCAGCACGGAAAAAGCGGGGCGCTCCACCTTGCTGGGGAATTCGCTGCTGTGGCAGGGATTCACCTGGCAGGGACTGCCTGCCAGCTGGCCGATAGCCACGGCGAAGTCGTACCAGGAGCACACGCCCTCGTTGCTGTAGTGGTAGATGCCTTCTGCCGGGGCGGGCGTGTTGAGAATGGTGCCGATGACATCTGCCAGGTCACCGGCATAGGTGGGGGTGCCCACCTGGTCGAACACCACGTTCAACGCCGGACGGCTGCTCATGAGGCTGAGCATAGTCTTCACGAAGTTCCTGCCGTGGATGGAGTAGAGCCACGCTGTGCGGATGATGATGTTGCGGCAGCCGCTGGCGGTGATGGCCTGTTCGCCTGCGAGTTTGGTGCGGCCGTAAGCGCCCAGCGGGCTGGTGGGCATATCTTCTGTGCGGGGGGTGTTGCCATCGCCGCCGAACACGTAGTCCGTGCTCACATGGATGAGCAGGGCTCCTTCTGCTTTGGCGGCTGCTGCCAGGTTGGCGGCTGCTGTGGCGTTAATGAGGTGGGCAACTTCTTCATTATCTTCTGCTGCATCCACATTGGTGTAGGCGGCGCAGTTCACAATGGCACCCACGCCTTTTGCCGCTTCCAGCACAGCGGCGGCATTGGTGATATCAAGCTCGGCTACATCGGTGAAGATAAATTCGTGTGCGCTGCATGCCCTGGTGGCCACGCGGCGCATTTCATTGCCCAGTTGTCCATTGGAACCTGTTACGAGTATCTTCATATTCAGTAGAGAGGAGTGTTGATATCGAAATCGGTGGGAGCATCTGCCAGGGTGCAACGGTCGGCGTCCTTGGCGGAAAGGATGATGTCTGCTGCGGACAGCTGCCAGTCGATACCCAGCGCGGGGTCATCCCAGGCGATGCCGCCCTCGCAATCCGGGGCGTAATAGTTATCGCACTTGTATTGGAAGATGGCTTCCTCGCTCAGTACGGCAAAACCATGGGCAAAACCGCGGGGAATGAAGAGCTGGCGGTGGTTTTCGGCACTGAGTTCCACTGCTACATGTTGTCCGTAAGTGGGGGAGCCTTTGCGGATATCAACTGCCACATCCAGCACGCGCCCTTTCACACAGCGCACCAGTTTGCTCTGGCAGTGCGGAGCACGCTGGTAGTGCAGGCCGCGCACCACGCCGTAGCACGACATGGATTCATTGTCCTGCACAAAAGTGGTGTTGCACACTTTTTCCCGGAATTCCTTGTCAGAGAATGATTCAAAGAAATACCCACGAGCATCACCAAACACGCGGGGTTCGATGATTTTGATATCTGGAATTGCGGTGGAAACGATAGTCATTTACGATTTATGATTTACGATTTACGAAGAGGGGCTTGGGATTTACGATTTATGATTTACGATTTACGAAGAGGGGGCTTGGGGTTTACGAAATGAACTTGAGGGGGTTAGCGACGGTTAGGATTCCGGGGTGCGTTGACTATTCTTGTTATTCATCCAGCGGCGGAGCCGCCTCTATCAAAATTCGTAAATCGTAAATCCAAAATCGTAAATCCTTATGAGTGGTAATCTTTTCTATCAGTCAGGTGGAGCAGGTACTGCCCATACTGGTTCTTAATCATCGGCTGGGCCAGTTCGATAAGTTTTTCCTTGCTCACCCAGCCATTTTCATAGGCAATGGCTTCCAGACACGAAATCTTGAGCCCCTGGCGCTTTTCAATGACTTCCACAAAGGTGGAGGCTTCGGAGAGCGAATCGTGCGTGCCGGTATCCAGCCAGGCAAAGCCGCGGCCCAGGGTCTGCACCTTCAGATTGCCCTCTTCGAGATAATGCTGGTTCACGGTGGTAATCTCCAGCTCGCCGCGGGCAGAGGGTTTGATGCCGGCCGCTACATCCACCACACTGTTGGGGTAGAAGTAAAGCCCCACCACAGCGTAGTTTGACTTGGGTTCAGCAGGTTTTTCCTCAATAGAAAGGCAGTTACCTTCTGCATCGAACTCTGCCACGCCGTAGCGTTCCGGATCTGCCACGCGGTAGCCGAACACGGTGGCCTTGTTTTCCTGCTCGGCGGCTTGTACGGCGGCATTGAGCTTCTGGCGGAAGTCTGCACCAAAGAAAATGTTATCGCCCAGCACGAGGCAGGCGGCATCGTCGCCGATGAATTCCTTGCCGATGATGAACGCCTGGGCCAGACCATCCGGGCTGGGCTGCTCGGCATAGGTGAAGTTGACCCCGTAGTCACTGCCATCCCCCAGCAGACGCTGGAACCCTGGCAAATCCTGCGGGGTGGAGATGATGAGGATATCACGTATACCCGCCAGCATGAGCACGGAGATGGGATAATACACCATGGGCTTATCAAAGACCGGCAGTAGCTGTTTACTGACGCCCTTGGTAATGGGGTAGAGACGGGTGCCGGAGCCGCCGGCGAGTACGATGCCTTTCATGAGGGAGGTAAGTTACTTTATTAGAATATACCGCACCACCTGTATGTTGTACAGCATATTTTGAACTCGGGAGGAGGATTTTGCGCCCTGACCCGGTTTGATGCATGAAATGCCAGACTCGAGGGGCTCTTTTTGTTGATAAATAGGTTAGTTGTGTGATAGGGAGGGGCAAAAGGTGGCGCTATGCCCTGCAAAACCGGATTTTTGACTCCGCTTCTGCTCCGTTTCCGGCAGATAGCGGAGGGTAAGTGAACTCTGCCCTGGCTTTCTCCGTAGTTCTGCGGGTATTTTCATTATTCGTGTCTCTGTGTAGATTGAACGTGACACCACATGTGAGAGGTGCTACATGGTTCGGCAAAAGCCAGGTGGCTTTTTCATATGATAACATTGATAACTCGCCTGATGGCAGCCCACCTTAACCCGGTGCTGGCGGGCAACTAATCTGGATTCTGTTTATTGCGTTCCAACGGTGTTAGAATCTATGCCCTGCCCGGGAAACCTTCGGCTCTTCTGCAATAATTGTGGAATGAGCCAGGCAAGAAAGAAACGGCAGAGGAGAAAAGTATTAGTAAAGGGCAGAAAAACATTGAGCATGGAGGAGAAAACTCCTACCATGCCCAGTGTTATGTATTTGAAGTACTTGA
>JAFXDR010000120.1 GCA_017521145.1 Akkermansia sp.
CTGCCAGCGGCGCAGCTCGCTGAGCGCATAGGCTCGCCCCAGCATGGCCATGCGGCGGTTATCCACCTCGGCAGGGGTATCGGCAGTCAGGTTTGCCACAGCGGCACCATAGGCAGCTTCCGCTTCAGCATCCTTGCCCTGCTGGTCATACAGCTGGCCAAGCAGGAGATTCAGACGACCAATAGACGATTTATCGGCGGGAATGTGTTTCGTGCGCAGCTCCAGGCTCTTTTCCAGCAAGGGCTGAGCTTCATCCCACTGAGCGAGCTCTAAATGACAACGCGCTGCACCCTCCATAGGCTGCACCTGCAGCAGCGGTTCCTGCGTACTGGCAAGTGCCGCACTGAAATCCTGCAGGGCGGCCTGGTAGTTCAGTGCAAGATACTGCAGCCAGCCGCGCTGGTCGAACAGGCAGGGCCAGAAAGTGTTGGTCGGGTGTACGCGACCCTCGGCCACGCCCTGTACCCGCTGCAACAGCGAGACAGCCAGAGCATTCTGACCACGCGCCTGCTCAATGGCAGCCAGCTGGCGCAGCGCAAGCAGGCGAGCCGCCACCTGCACCGGGCGGTTCCCCATGTGCTCGGCAGCGAGGCGCAGCAATGGCTCTGCCGCAGTCACATCGCCCAGTTCCAGAAGCGCAGTGCCATAAGCAGCGGCATACTCCGGGCGGTTTTCCTGTGCAGGGGCAGTTCCTTCCAAGGCTGCGCGGTACATTTTTTCAGCGGCGGCGCGACTCTCACGCGTACGGTACTGCTCAGCCATGTGAACAAGCAACAGGGAACGCAAAGGCTTTGTCTCATCGCCCATACCCTTCAACTCGGCATAAAGCGCTTTCCAGACTTTCTGTGCATCTGCCATGCTGCGTGGAGCAGCCAGCTCAAGGGCAACCATATTCCCCAATGCACACAAGCGTTCGGGCTGCATCTGATTCTCTGCAAAGAATACAGCAGCATGCCTGTAGCATTTTTCTGCTCCGGCCACATTCTGCTGCGCAGCCAGTAAATCTGCTGCACGAAGGAGGCGATATGCCCATTCCGCTGAGTGAGGTACGCGAGCCCCCAGTGGCTCCAGTACCTTGAGCGCAGCCTCTCCCATACTTCGCTGCAAGAGAGCATCTGCCAGATTCCATTCGGCCTCCTGGCGAACCTCAGCATTCTTCATCCACCCAAAGGCCTTATCGAGCTCAGCAGCAGTCTGGCGTAATTGCTCATCGCTGGTAGAATACAGGCGCATCACACCCAGCACATTCTGCTCAGCGGCAGCATTGAGATTCTCCTGCACCATATTGCATGATATGGCGCGGTTGAATCCCTGCGCATCGCCCTCCTGCAGCCCCAGCTGGTAGCCTTTGTCAAAGCTGTGGAAATAGGTAAAGACCAGCAGCCCCAGCGAAAGAGCACCGCACAGGCCCACGCCGGTCCACAGAACCCACGGACGGTAGACGAGCTCCTGTGCATCATCATGATGCACAGGGTCAGAAACGGGAGCCTTATCCTCCATCTCGGAATCTTCGATATCAGGCATTGGCCTGGTCGAGATGGAATGCGCTGTGCACCACGCGGGCAGCCTGTTCAATATCACCCGCCTCCACTGTGGTGGAAATGCGGATTTCGGAAGTAGCAATCATGCCCGTGGCAATACCGGCATCGGCCAGAGCCTGGAACATGGTGGCTGCCACACCCGTGTGCGAGCGCATACCCACGCCTACCACGGAAAGCTTGGCCAGGCCGGCTTCGGTCTCCAGACGAGCCTTCTCACCCAGCTGGGGCAGCAGCTTCTTGAGCGCAGCCTGCGCGGCGCCCAGGTCGCTCATGTTCATGGTGAAAGACTGGCGGGCCTGCCCGTCGTGGGCGGTGTTGGCCACAATCATATCCACGTTGATTTCAGCGTCGGAAAGAGCGGAGAGAATGATAGCCGTGTAGGCCACAGGGGCGGTGATGCCCGAAACGGTGACACGGGCCTGGTTGCGTTCGATTGAGACGCCTCGCACGGCGAGGGACTCCATAGCGGAAGTTTCTTCTTGCACGATGGTACCGGGGTTATTGTTCATGGAATTGCGGACTTCGAACACGACGCCGAACTTCTTGGCGAATTCGACCGAGCGTGCCTGCATGACCTTGGAACCGCTGGAGGCCATTTCCAGCATTTCTTCATAGGAGAGTACGGAAATCTTGCGCGCATCTTTCACCACTCGCGGGTCACAGGTGTATACACCGTCCACATCGGTGAAAATCTGGCAGAGGTCGGCATTCACTGCGGCCGCCATGGCAATGGCTGACAAATCAGAACCGCCGCGGCCCAGCGTGTGAATGGTGCCATCCACCGTAACGCCCTGGAACCCGGCGCACACCACAATGTAGTCATCCTCCAGCGCCTGGATGACACGGGAGGGGTCAATGGAGTGAATGCGACCGCGGGTGTGAGAGCCATAGGTGCACACACCGGCCTGCTGCCCGGTGAAGCTCATGGCTTTGTAACCCATATCGGTGATTGCCATACAGAGCAGTGCAATGCTCTGCTGCTCGCCCGTGGCCAGCAGCATATCCATCTCGCGCTCCGGCGGGTTGTCCATCACCTCGTGAGCCAGACCAATCAGCTTGTCCGTCACGCCGCTCATGGCAGAAATAACGGCCATGATTTTGTTGCCCTCTTTCTTCACTTCAATGAGGCGGCGGGCTACATTGCGGATGCGGTCGATGGTGCCCACGGAGGAGCCACCGTATTTCTGTACGATAAGTGCCATAATTGGTCTGTTTTTATGAGTTAAAGGTTTCGATGCGGAACACAGCCGGATGCGGAGCAATGCACCCCTCGGCGGCAATTTCCTTAAGCGCGGTCTTCAGGCCCCCCCACTTGCAGGCATGCAGGGTGAACACCAGGTCGTTCTCCACATTTTCGGACTCCTCGTCCTCGTGCGGGGTGGAATAGGTGGAGGAAATGCTGATGTCATATTTCGCCAGCACGCGGGCAATAGCAGCAATCACGCCGGAGCGGCGGCTGGGTACCAGGAACCGTACGTAATACGGAGTCACCGTATCCTCCTGCGGCATGATTTCGAGCGTCTTGGTATAGGGATGGAAGCCTGTGTGGAACTCCGGGTGGTGGAGATCGCGCATGGCCATCACAATATCGCCAATCACGGCACTGGCAGTCGGGTTCTTACCTGCACCGCGGCCGTAGAAAATCGTCTCGCCCACAATATCGCCCTTCACGGCAATGGCATTGAATACGCCATTCACATTGGCCAGCAAATGCTCACGCGGCACAAAGCTCGGCTGTACGCGCAGCTCCAGTGCATCTGTATCGGCATGGTGCTTGATGACTACCAGCAGCTTGATAGTATAGCCCATCTGGTGTGCAAAACGGAAATCCGCCGCGGTCACGCGCTCAATGCCATAAACCGAAATCTTCTCCGGCGCAATCGGTGTGCCATAGGCCAGCATAGCCAGGATGAGCGCCTTATGGGCAGCATCCCAGCCATTGATATCCAGCGTGGGGTCAGCCTCGGCAAACCCCTTGGCCTGGGCGCGGCTCAGTGCGCTTTCAAAGGAAACGCCCTTGCGCTCCATCGAGGAAAGAATGTAGTTGCTCGTACCGTTGATAATGCCGGCAATGCTCTGCACATTATTGCAGATGAGCGAATTCTGCAGGCTCTGGATAATCGGGATACCACCGCCGCAGGAAGCTTCGAAATACAGCGGCACCCCCTGCTCCGCAGAAAGCTTGAACAGCTCACTACCGTGCTCGGCCAGCAGAGCCTTGTTACCTGTCACCACCGGTTTACCGGCTTTCAAAGCACTCGTCACCAGCTCGTAAGCTTCCGTAGTGCCGCCAATCAACTCAATAATGATATCGATATCCGGGTCGTTCACCAGCTCACGCCAGTCATTCGTAAGCATCTCCGGCGCAATCTCAACCTCGCGGACGCGGCTCATATCACGCACCGCTACCCTCTTCACAGCATATTTCATCTGGGCGCGAGCCTCGAGCAATTCATGATTCCGGCACAGGGTCTCATACACACCCGTGCCCACAGTTCCCAGGCCTGCCAGGCCAAGCTGAAGCGGTTTATCGGTCATTTGCGGGCGTGATTCTACACGAAATCCTACCGAATCTCAAGCCCATTTTCTGACCGCATCAGATTTTGTGCATCATGGGGTATTCCCCTCGGCAGGCTCAAGCTGCTTCGCCTTCTCGCGGTACTCCTGAGCTTTCGCCTTATCCGGTGGCATCCGCACGCCGTTTTCAAAAGCCCAGCCCCCTTCATATGCCTGTGCCAGCAAACTGTAGGCCGGGAGATCTCCGCGGGCGGCCCCAGCCTGCGCCAGCTCAAATGCCTCCTGTATGCGGGCTTCACCTGAACCGTAATTCAACAGGCAGAGCGCCAGCTCGGCATAGGCAGCACCACATTCCGGGTCCTCTTCTATCGAGCGGCTGAAATACTCGCAGGCCATTTCTATATCCTTTTCCACACCTACACCATCCGTGTAGAACTGCCCCATGATGCAAAGAGATGTGGGAATCCTGGCTTCTATTGCCTTCTGCAAACATTCCACCGCTTTTACATCATCCTGTTCCACCCCATGCCCATAATGGTAGGCAGCTACCAGCTCCAGCCACAAATAGGACTTCCCCAGCTCCGCAGCTTTTTCTATAAGACTTACATATTCACCCTCATATGCTTCTTTTGTCTGATTTTCCATCATCTGCATAGCCAGGTCATAATACCAATCCGGGTTCGAATCATCATGCTGAATTGCCAGGCGCAACAGAAACTCAATCCGCGAGGCATCAGGTTCCACACCATATCCTATCCTGTGACAGGTAGCAAGGGTGCCGTATGCGTCAGGACAGCCTAAATCCACCGCCTTTTTCAGCAAACCGATATCATTTTCCTTATCCTGGTTCTCAGGTTCATGATCGAGCATCCACAGCATATAATACGCTTCACCATGCTCAGGATACCGCTCAATCTGCTTTCTGAGAATCTCTTCAGCCTTTCTTATATCCCTCGGCACACTATATACTCCTTTATACAGCAGACACAGGGATGTTGCGGCATACGGCACAAGATGCTGAAGCGCCTGTTCAGCATAGTATAGTGCCTTCTCCGGATTGGGCGGAATCCCCACGCCCTCGGCATGCAGACGAGAGATCGCATTAAGCACCCGGGTATTCCCCATCTGCAGCGATTTTTCAAACCATTCCAGCGCCTTGGCACAATCTCTTTCTACACCAATACCCTCATAGTAACACACCCCCAGATTGGCGGCTCCAGCAGCACTCCCGAGCTCTGCAGCCTTGCTGGCGTACTCCCATGCTTTTTTCCTGGATTCGGCATCATCCTGGTGTATATAATAGCAGGATGCCTCATAGGCAGCTGCTGCATCCTGCGCTTCGCTATCAATTCTCAACTGCTCCACCTTGGGAACCAGCGAATAGGAAGCTCCTATATCCCCCATAGCGTTCCCCAATAATAAGCAACACAAAGACATAACCAGCAAAGCCCTCATCATACCCCTAAGCTACCACATCACCAGACAACAGTCAACAGCGAAGCGGAATACAGTAAAGAATTATTTCATACCACATAAAAATCTACAATTTTTCAAAACTTTATTTTATACTCAGCCCTGCCTTCTGCTCCCATTTTTCCTTTAGGTGATCTACTTACCTCAATAGCGGCATTCAACTCTTTATTTTCCTGTTTTTTGGAATACTCTAAACCTACAGCTAAACGAGGCTTCCCATTTTCTATATCTGCATTTACACGGGCTTTCGCAAGACCTGGACCAAACAAACTCGTCCGGGCCGCTTCAGCGTGAACACTTGGAGGCATATTTGAACCTACGGATAAGTCCGCCTTCACATATCCCTGCTTAAACGATTTATAAATACTTCCAGTAATACCAGGCTTGTCCATTTTACCAACTTCTAATTTATGACTAAAGTTTTTTCTATCGAAGTCATACGTATTTTTCATTCCGATACCATGGTTGTAGACTATATTACCAGAACGCAGATTAACCTCAGCACGCGTTCCCTCATTTGTCTGGGTGGATTCTGACTTCTTATTATCATCCGTTCCACTTGTTCTAATCAATTTTTGAAATATAGATTTCTTCAGCACTTTACTTGCCTGAGCCGCAACTTCTCCTTGCAAGCCTGTAAGTTTCATTCCCTCGTCTATACCATGGCCGATTGCTTCATTAATGCTATTTTGTGCTTGTTTTTTTAACTGAAACTGCTGCAGCCAATAATCTCCACGAATAATCTCCTTGTCCTTCTTCTTTTCCATAATGGTAATGTGTTATAGTTTTTAGCTTGAAAGGCTGTTATATTACGGGTACACAGGCTATCTCAACATAAATCACATGCCCGGAACCTCTGTTCGAGATGAACGCGTAACCGGATGGATTGTTTTTTCATTATTATAGAATAAGAACAGAAACTACATTTCACTTACCGCTTACAGAATTTTTATCCGCCTGCGCTTGAGAGAAGTAATTGACCACAGCATCATTTTAGGCTGGAAAAGCGCGGGGGAAGCGCGTATAATGAGCAGCGTTATGGCAACACCTCCTTTTGTCTACCAGGAAATGTTCCCCATGGGGGAAGACACGACGAAGTACCGTCTGCTCACCAAGGACTATGTGAGCGTAAGTGAATTTGAAGGCAAGCCCATCCTCAAGGTGGAACCGGAGGGTCTGCGTCTGCTGGCTGAGACTGCCTGGCACGATGTGGCTTTCTACCTGCGCCCGGAACACCTCCGCATGGTGCAGGCTATCCTGCTCGACCCGACTGCTTCCGAGAACGATAAGAGCGTGGCTCTCACCATGCTGCGCAATGCCGAGGTAGCCGCCCAGGGCGTGCTGCCCCTGTGCCAGGACACCGGCACCGCCATCTGTGTGGGCAAGAAGGGCCAGCAGGTCTGGACCGGTTATAACGATGCCGAGTACATCTCCCGCGGTGCCTACGACTGCTACACGAAGAACAACCTGCGCTACTCCCAGAACGTGGCGCTGGATATGTACAAGGAAATCAACACCCGCACCAACCTGCCCGCGCAGATTGACCTCTTTGCCACCGACCACGGCATGGAGTACGATTTCCTCTTCATCGCCAAGGGTGGTGGCTCTGCCAACAAGACCTACCTGTACCAGGAGACCAAGGCCCTGCTCAACCCGGCCTCGCTCAAGAAGTTCATGGTGGAGAAGATGAGCACCCTGGGCACGGCAGCCTGCCCGCCCTACCACGTGGCCTTTGTGGTGGGTGGCACCAGCGCCGAACTCTGCCTCAAGACGGTGAAGCTGGCTTCCACCAAGTATTACGATGCCCTGCCCACCTCCGGCAATGAGCACGGCCGTGCCTTCCGCGATGTGGAGCTGGAAAATGAACTGAAGCTCGAAGCTGAGAAGCTGGGACTGGGTGCACAGTTCGGCGGCAAGGCCTTTGCGCTGGATGTGCGCGTGGTGCGTCTGCCGCGCCACGGGGCTTCCTGCCCGGTTGCCCTGGGTGTTTCCTGCTCTGCCGACCGCAACGCCAAGGCTAAGATTACCCCGGAAGGTATCTTCATTGAAGAGCTCGAATACGACCCGGGCAAGTACATCCCCGCCGAATTCCGCGAAACCAAGAGCGAAGGCGTGCCGATTGACCTGGACCGCCCGATGAAGGAAGTACTCGCCGAGCTGACCAAGTACCCGGTGAAGACCCGTCTTTCCCTCACCGGCACCATCATTGTGGGCCGCGATATCGCCCACGCCAAGCTCAAGGAACTCATCGATGCCGGCAAGGAACTGCCGCAGTACATCAAAGACCACCCCATCTACTACGCCGGCCCCGCCAAGACCCCCGAGGGCTACCCCTCCGGCTCTTTCGGTCCCACCACAGCCGGGCGCATGGATTCCTATGTGGAGCTCTTCCAGAGCCACGGCGGCAGCATGATTATGATTGCCAAGGGCAACCGCGCCCAGTGCGTCACCGATTCCTGCCAGAAGTTCGGTGGGTTCTACCTGGGCTCCATCGGCGGTGTAGCAGCCGACCTTGCCAAGAACTGCATCACTTCCATCGAGTGCATCGAATACCCGGAACTGGGTATGGAGGCTATCTGGAAAATTACGGTGAAGGATTTCCCCGCCTACATC
>JAFXDR010000014.1 GCA_017521145.1 Akkermansia sp.
AAGATGATGAAGCTGATGCCCAGCGGCAGCATCATGGCCCAGCGCTGCCAGCTCAGACCCTCGCCCCAGAGGGGAAGCAGGGTCCAGCCGTTGTCTGCCTGGAACTGCACAATCTGCTGCAGGTTCAGCGTGCCGAACATCATGAGCAGCGGGATGATGGAGAGACCCATGGCTACTTCGTAGGAAATGAGCTGAGCCGTGGCTCGCAGACCACCCAGGAACGGGAACTTGGAATTGGAGGACCAGCCGGCCAGGGTGAGGCCGTACACGGAAAGACCGGAGATGGCGAATATCCACAGCGGCCCGATTTCAAGGTTGGCCACACACATGGAGATGTTGCCGTAGCAGGTGTTCACCTCAGAGGCGAAAGGTACCACAGCGGCTGCCACCAGGGGCGGTCCCAGCACCAGCATGGGGGCCAGGATGAAGTAGAACTTGCGTACGTAGGAGGGGGTGGTCTCCTGCTTCAGGAAGAGCTTACCGCCGTCCAGACAGGGCTGGATGAGGCCGAAACAGGGGATTTCGCGGTCCAGGCGCAGCCAGGTGCAGAGCCTGGCAATCCAGCTGTCCTGGGGAATGCCGAAGAAGTGCAGCCATTCCTTGAGCGGCTGTTTCTCCTTGCTGCCCCAGCGCTGCAGCAGGAACAGGGGCAGCCCCGCGCGGTTGGGGCCGGGGCGGTCCTGAATCCAGCCTGCTACGCGGCGTTCAATCCACACGGAGAGCACAACGAAAGCCAGGATAACGGCAAACATGAGGACCAGCTTGAGCAGCGTGTGAATCAGGTAGAACCAGATTTCGTTGCTCATGAGGTCGTTATACCAATTGATGATAGCGTCCATTTGAGGTATGAGGTGTTAGCGGTTTACTTCTTGGCTTTTTCGCGTTCGATGAGGGGGATGGTCACGCCGGTTTCCATGATGACCTTGCCCTCGTTGCCGATGTTGCCCCAGGTAATACCCTCGAGCGGTTCGAATTCCTGTGCCATTTCGTCCAGCACCGACATGGGGGTGGGGCAGGCAATCACGCGCACGCAATCGCAGCCGAGCCCTTCGGAGAGGTTGCGGCAGATCTCCCAGTCGGAGCGGGAGTCGCCAATGGGTTCAATGGCTTTGTTGAGTCGCTGGATGCGCCCGGTCACGTTAATCATGGTGCCGTATTTCTCAGCGAAGGTCACACCGGGCAGCACCACATCGGCTGCCTTGGTGGTGGCGTTTTCGCTGTGGTGCACCACGAGGAGGTATTCCAGCCCTGCGAGGTCTTCGGCGGTGAAGCCGGCTTCCTCGGTCAGGTCTTCGCCCAGCACAATCATGAAGCGGATAGTGTTGTTGCGCACGCCGCGGCGGATGTTGGCCAGGCCGGCACCGGTCTTGCCCAGGATGAGCTTGGCACCGTTGGAGTTCGGGTTGCGGTCTTCGCTCACGAGCATGCCATCGCTTTCACCCTTGCGGGGTACGATATCCATCTTGGTGATGCCGAGCTGCTTGGAGAGGGCTCGCACCATGTAAAGTTCCTCATTGGTCATGCGGGCGGAGCAGATGAGGGCCGTTTCGGAGGGAGCCATGCGGTGCAGCTGCTCCACGACCATGCCCAGGGTGGCATCCCAGGTGGAGGGCCGCTGCTGGGCGCCGGCATCGGTCTTCACCAGCGGGGTGGTGATGCGCTGCGGGCCGTTGATGAATTTGTAGTTGAGGCGGTGGTCATCGGGCATCCAGCAGCTGTTCACAGCATCGTTCTGGCGCGGGGTGATGCGGTATACCTGCTGTTCGCGGGTCCAGATGTTGATGTTGGTGCCGGTGCCGCAGTTCACATCAATGGTGGGTGTGCTCTTGAGGAACCACACGCGCATCTTGAAGCGGAAGTCCTTGCTGGTCATGGCACCCACGGGGCAGATATCCACCACGTTCATGGAGTAGTTGCTGTCCAGCTGGGTGCCGGGATAGCAGGCTATGGCATTGTGTGTGCCGCGGCCGACCACGCCGAGCACGTCCTGCCCGGCGATTTCCTTCATGAATCGCACGCAGCGGCGGCAGAGCACGCAGCGTTCCTGGTCCAGGTTCACGCGCGGGCCGATGGAGAGGTTCTTGCCTTTCTTGGTCTTCTCCTCAGTAAAGCGGTGGGTGCCGCTGCCGTAGTCGGTGGTGTATTCCTGCAGTTTGCATTCACCGGCCTGGTCGCAGATGGGGCAATCGAGCGGGTGGTTGGAAAGCAGGAATTCCAGCACGCCGCGGCGGGCTTCCTCGGTCAGCTTGCTGGTGGTGCGGATACCCATGTTCTCTGCCACGGTGTTGGCGCAGGCAATGACGGCGCGGGGCATCCAGCTGATGGGCAGGTAGCCATCGTCTCCATACTGCGGGGTGGTGCCAGGAGCCTGGCGCGGGGGCATGCCTTGCTCCACCAGGCACATGCGGCAGGAGCCGGCAATGGAAAGCTTGGGGTGGTAGCAGAAGCAGGGTACGTGCGCGCCTACAGAGTTGCAGGCATCGGCAATGCGGGTACCCTTCGGGAATCGGTACCATTTGCCGTTAATCTGGACATTCACCTTGCCCTCGGCAGCGGCGGCATCCTTCGGCAGAATTGCGGGGGGTGTACTCATTGGTTCAGCAGGAGTAAAGGTTTAGTCTTCACGGGTGAGGAACTTGCGAGCCTCCTTGGCTTCGGCAGAGTGCGGCTTGAGTGCGTTGATGGGCTTGGTGAGCGCCAGGAACTCCTCACGGAACTTGGTGGTAAAGGCCTGGGTGGGCCAGGAGCAGGCTTCGCCAAATGCGCACACGGTGCGTCCGCAGATGTTGTCGGCCACGCTCTTGAGCAGATCCACATCTTCCGGAGAGGCCTTGCCTTCGCAGATTCGGGTGGAAAGCTTGAGCATCCAGGGGTTGCCTTCGCGGCAGGGGGAGCACTGCCCGCAGGATTCCCAGGCGTAGAAACGATTGATGTTGTTGAGCACTTTGGGCATGCTGCGGCTGTCATCCATCACGATGATACCGCCGGAGCCGCTCATGGAGCCGTGCTGGGCTATGCTGTCCAGATCCAGCGGCACATCGAAGATGCTCAGCTGCTTCACGGAACCATCGCTGTTGCGTCCCTTGAGCACTTCGTCGCAGCGCATCACTTTGGCAGAGGCACCACCGGGGATGATGGCCTTGAACTTGCGGCCGCGGCGGGGGCCTCCGCACACATCGTACAGCAGCTCACCAAAGGTCATGGAGCCGGAGATGATTTCGTAGTAGCCCGGGCGCTTCACATCGCCGGAAACACCGATGATGCGGGTGCCGGGGGAGCGCTGGGCGCCTTCTGCGGCATAGGCTTCGCCACCGCGCATGAGCACCTGGCGCACCTGGCAGAGGGATTCCACGTTGTTCACGATGGTGGGGCAGCCATACAGACCGATGGCGGCCGGGAAGAAGGGAGGCTTGATGCGCGGATAGGGGCGAAGGCCTTCAATGGAGTTGATGAGGCCGGTTTCTTCACCGCAGATGTAGGCACCTGCGCCGCGGTGCAGGATGATTTTGAGGTCGTAGCCCTTGCCCAGGATGTTTTCGCCCAGGAATCCGGCTTCTTCGGCTTCCTTGAGGGCTTTCTGCATTATCTTGGCTGCTTCCGGGAACTCTTCGCGCATGTAGATGACACCGAAGTGGGCCTGTACGGCGTAGCAGGCAATAATCATGCCTTCGATGAGCTGGTGCGGATCCTGGTGCACTACGAAGCGGTCCTTGAAGGTGCCGGGTTCAGATTCATCGCAGTTGCATACCACGTACACGGGCTTGGTGTTGCCCTTGGGAATGAAGGTCCACTTCACACCAGTGGGGAAACCTGCGCCACCACGACCACGGAGTCCGCTCTTCTTCACTTCTTCGGTGACAGCGGCGGGTTCCATTTCCATGGCCTTCTTGAGGGTTTCGTAGCCGCCATCCTTGATGAAGCATTTGATGGAGGGGTCGTAGCCCTTGCGGTCGATGTTGCGGAAAATGCGGCGCGTTTCGCGCGGATGCGGTTCGCGGCCGGGTTTGTAGATGATTTCGCTCATGGTTTCGCAGATAAGGGGTTACTTCTTAGGCTGGTACTTGGCGATAATCTCGTCAATCTTCTTGGTGGTCACCTGGGAGTAAAGTACGTCGTTCACCATCACATTGGGGCCGAACCCGCAGTTGGCCAGACATTCCACAGGTTCCACGCTCCACAGGCCGTCCGGGCTCACCAGCATGGGTTCCTCATCGCTCATATCAGCGAAGTTCACGCCAATCTTTTCGCAGATGTAGGGGATGAGCTCTTCGCCACCGGAGAGGGAGCAGGCAATGGTGCGGCACACGCGGAAGTGGTACTTGCCGGGGCACATGGTGTGGATGCCGGGGTAGAAGGTCACAATGCCTGCCACGTGGATGGGGGTGCTGTTGCACATTTCGGCAATCCAGGGCATGGCATCGGCGCAGATAAAGCCGAATTTTTCCTGCACCAGGTGGATGATGGGAAGCACGGCAGATTGTTCCTTGCCTTCCGGGTACATGGCAACCAGCGCCTTGGCTTCTTTCACCAGCGAGGGGGTTACCTTGAATTTCGGGAAGTGCTGCTCACCGGGGGACGGCTTGGCCGCCGTGATGGCATCAATCGCGTTGGGGGTATCAGACATGGTAAGTGGTTTCGGGGTCGGAGAGTTAAAGGTTTAGCGGTCGCATTCGCCCTGTACGAAGTCGAAGGAGCCGAGAATGGCGCCTACGTCGCTCACCAGGTGGCCGGGCAGCAGCTCGGGCAGGATGGAGAGTGTGCAGTAGGAGGGGCTGCGCATCTTGAGTCGGTTGGCGATGCCGCCACCCTGGGAGTCCAGGAAGAAGCCCAGCTCACCCTTCGGGTTTTCGGCGGCAAAGTATACCTGCCCTGCCGGGGCGTTCACGCATTCGGTGGTCACCATGAACTGGCGGATGAGTTCTTCCATACCCTGCAGGGCATCGGCTTTCTTCGGCAGGATGCCCTTGTCCAGCTGCACCCAGATGGGGCCGCCGGGCAGGGTGGCAATCACCTGGCGGATGATGCGTACCGACTGGCGGATTTCTTCCATACGTACCTGGAAGCGGGCGTAGCAGTCGCCTTCCTCGGCCACGGGTACATCGAACTCATAGTTTTCGTAGCCCAGGTAGGGGTTGGTCTTGCGCAGGTCGCGGCACACACCGCTGGCGCGCAGGTTGTTACCGGTCATGCCGTTCTGCAGGGCCATTTCCTTGGTGATGACACCCACGCCCACCAGACGGTCAATGAAAATCTTGTTGTGCAGCAGCAGTTTCTCCATTTCATCCACGGTGCGCAGGGCGCTGTCGCAGAAGTCGAGAATCTGTTTTTCGATACCCTTGGGCAGGTCGCGGGTCATGCCGCCAATGCGGGTGTAGCTGGAGGTGAAGCGGGCACCGCATATCTGCTCGTACAGGTTGTGAACGCGTTCCTTTTCCTCGAAAGCATACAGGAACGCAGTCATGGCACCGGTGTCCATGGCGTATACGCCCGTGCCCAGGAAGCAGGAGGAGATGCGGGAAAGTTCACAGCAGAGCACGCGGATGGCCTGGCCGCGCTCCGGCAGCTCCCAGCCCAGCAGTTTTTCCACAGCGCAGGCGTAGGCGATGTTGTTGCTCATCGGTGCCAGGTAGTCCATGCGGTCCGTGTAGGTCACGAACTGGTTGTAGTGGCAGTTTTCTGCTATCTTTTCCATGCCGCGGTGCAGGTAACCAATGACCGGGTCGCAGGATACAATCTCCTCACCGTCAATCACCAGCTTCAGGCGCAGCACGCCGTGCGTGGCCGGGTGCGAGGGGCCTACGTTCAGTGTTACCAGCTCGCCGCGGTCATCTGCATCGTTCTTCAGATAATCCATCGCAGCGCTCGCTACATCAGGCACTTGTATAAATTTTGTCGTGTTCATAACCTGGGAATACGGGGCCTCCTGCGGCCACAGTTACGCGCAGATATTAAACACCTTTCTCTTGTAAAGTGCAAGCCTAAAGTGCCTGCGCAAGCACAATTGGGAGAATGAAATAAGTTAGTTTAATCAAACAATTAAGGGCAATTTTGGAGTAAGTCACGCTTGCTGCTTGAAATGTGGCAGAGCGGGGGTATGATGGGGGCATGAGCACAGTGACAGCAGAACAGCTTGATATGGTACGCCAGTGGGCGGGTGAAGGTGTGGATCTGAACGGTATCCAGAAACGCCTGGCGAGTGATTGTGGCGTGCACATGACCTATATGGACGTGCGCTTCCTGTTGCTGGACCATGGGATTGAAATTGCTACTGCTGCCGCTCCGGAACCGGTGAAGAAGGAGGAGCCTGCCGCAGCCGCTGAGCCGGCAGAGCAGGAAATGCCAGCACCTGCCCCTGGGCAGGTGGGTAAGCCAGTGGTGACGCTGGATGAGCTGACTCTGCCGGGTACGCTGATTTCCGGCAAGGTGCAGTTCAGCTCCGGCACCAGTGGTGCCTGGCAGATTGACCAGCTGGGGCGTTTTGCATGGAGCGAGCTGAGTGGTCAGCCTACCCCGGAGGAATTGCAGGCATTCCAGTTTGAGCTCACCCAGATGTTGCGCAGAGGGTGATGGAATCTTCTCTATTTTTTTGATTTGGTTTCTAAATCGTTTCCAATAGAAAAACCCCGGAAGGTGCGCACCAACCGGGGTTTTTGCTAAATCTTCTGGATTGAGCTATCAGTCGTGGGAGAGACGGCTGTAACCATACTTGCTCTGGAAGCCGATTTCTTCGGGGAATTCGGAGAAACCGCCCCACACGTTGTATTCCTTGCGGCCATCACGACCGCAGGTGCCCTGGTAGCAGGGCTTGTAGGTGCACTTGTAGGTGGGAGCCCAGAAAGTAATCAGTTCATAGAAGCCATAGCCGACACGGGCGAGTGCGCGGGCGGAGCCATCAACCACACCAACGGAGAAAGCAGCATTGTTGCCATCGGTGCCCTGCCAGCGAATCATGGTGGTGGGGATTTCCTCCACGGCATAGAGAATATTGCTGACGGCACGACCCAGCTTGCGGGTGGCGGTGTACTCTGAGGCAGGCGGTGCCTGAATGTCGGCATACGTCGTGCCGGCCAGAGCCAAGAGAATTGTAGAAAGGAGTAAGCGCTTCATGACGCAATCACAAATACCACATCATTCCATTTGCTGCAAGCAAAAAAGTGAACTTTTGTGCCGGAAATGAAAAAAATTATCCTAAAAGGTCAGAAATATCGGTCTGAGTCTCTTCATCGGTGAGATAGCAGCCGGGGTCTGAGCCATACCAGTGGCCATTGGCAAATGCAGCCCGGGTACGGAATCCGCCGCCGCAAAGCGCGAAATGCTTACAGATGGCGCAGCGCCCGGAGAGCTTTTTCTGGCGTTCCACGGGGTCATCGTGCCCGCGGAGTTCCTGCAGCACGGCTGCGCTGGGTTCCTGGGCGGCTTCCCACACATCAGAGAATTTCTGCTGTTTCACATTGCCCAGGGTGACCCCCTGCCAGAACTGGTCGGGGTGAATGTTGCCCTGCGTGTCGATATTGGCAATACCGCGGCCGGAGCTGTTGGCACCGCCTCCGTTCCAGGTGAGCAGCCGCAGGGTTTCCTTTGCCAGGGGATGGCCTTCGCGCAGCTGGCGCAGCAGCAGGTAGACACCGTCTGCCGGCTGGGTGACGGTGAGCAGCTCGCGGGTCTGCCCGGCGGCGTGCCAGGCTTCTGCGCGTGCAATCAGCATGTCGAGCGCTGCGCGGGCTTCTGCCGGTTTCAGACTGGCTACATCCACTCCGCGCCCGGTGGGGACCAGGTGGTAGAAACAGACGCGCTGGATGCCTTCGTCTTCAATGAAGTTGAGAATCTGCTCCATGCTCTGCACATTGTTGCGGGTAAGGGTGAGGCGCAGACCGGTTTTCTGCCCGACTTCCTCGCAGAGCTTGAAGCCGCGGATGGCGCCATCGAATGCGCCTTTCACGCCGCGGAACTGGTCGTGCACGGCTCCGATGCCATCCAGCGAGATACCCACGTAGGCCACCCCCAGCTCCTTGAACATGCGGGCGTATTCCGGGGTGATGCGTGTGCCGTTGGTGGAGATGGTGACCTTGAGCCCCTTTTCGGTGGCGCGTTGCAGAATCTGCGGCAGCTGGGGGTGGAGCAGTGGCTCGCCTCCGGAGAGCAGCAGGGCATTCACTTTGTAATCTGCCAGGTCGTCAATCACGGCGCAGCATTGCTCCCATGTGAGCTCTCCCGGGTAGCGTTCGGCATGGGAATCGGCATAGCAGTGTACGCAGCGCAGGTTGCAGG
>JAFXDR010000121.1 GCA_017521145.1 Akkermansia sp.
GCAATGAGCACAGCCTCGCTCTCCAGCACTACCTCGACTTCGCGCAAATTGTTGCTCACCAGCGTGGCTCCGCTGCTCACGATATCGAAGATGGCATCGGCCAGGCCGATACCGGTGGCAATTTCCACCGAACCGGTGATAACATGAATATGAGCCTGCACCCCCTGCTCCTCCAGCCACTTGCGGAGGATGACAGGATAAGAGGTGGCAATCTTGCGCCCCTGCAGCCACTGGGGGCCGGTGTATTCGTGCTCCTTGGGAATGGCAATGCTCAGGCGGCACCCGCCGAAGCCCAGCTTCTTGACGATATCGGCATCTCCCTGGCGCTCCAGATACTCATTGAGCCCCACCACGCCGATATCGGCCACGCCATCGGTCACGGTCTCGGGAATATCGTCATCGCGCAGGTAGAGCACCTCCATGGGAAACTTGCGGGCAGCCACCAGCAGCGTGCGCTTGGAGGAGCCCACCTTGATGCCGGCCTCGGCCAGAATTGCCATGGTATCTTCGTTCAGACGGCCCTTGGATTGTACTGCGATTCTCAGTTTCATGTTATCGGAAAAGGGAATTTCTACAATTTTTCTATCATAGAACAAGGACGCGTCTATGCTAGATAGATGCGTCCTCGTTCTCTAGCACATGTGTGTGCCGGAAGGTTTTAGGAAACCTTAGCAGCAGCTTCCTTCAGGTTCTTACCAACCTTGAACTTCACCACCGTGCGGGCAGGAATCGGAACGTTCTTGGCGGGGTCCTTGGGGTTGCGGCCCACCTTGGGCTTCACTTCCTTCACGGTGAAAGTGCCGAAGTTGCGCAGCACTACGCGATCACCCTTACCCAGAGCGTCGGTAATCAGTTCGATCGTCTTCTGGATGATGTCAAGCACCTCGTTCTGCGTGAAGCCGTTGTCCAGCTCAGCGCATACCTTGTTTACAAGCTCTCTCTTAGTAATCGTATTTGCCATAATAAAAATTGCTTTGTTGAAAAGCCGGGCACATTGTAGACTAAAAATTCCTTTTTGTCTCGCCTAAAGTGATAAAAAGTGCCAAATTCTGCGTCACCTGAGTGATTTTTCCGCTTTTTTCTCAGAAAATTACGGGATTTTTGTTGACGCACCGCCAAATTCCCCGCATTCTATACCCGCATATGGCCAATCAGTACAGCATCCAGCTCACCCGTGACGAAGCCGCCACCCTGAAAAAGAAGCTCGTCTCTTCCCCGGGGTTCCGCCCCAGTGAGCGCGATTATGCCGATTTCTGCTTTGAGAGCGATGCAGCGAATGTGGCCTATTACCCAAAGAAAGGGCGGCTGCTCATTCAGGGGCGCGGGGCCGAAGCCTTCGTGCGCGATGTGCTGCAGCTCGCCCCGGAGGAAAAAGCCCCCTCTCTGAAAACCACCCTGCCCGCCCTGGTCGATACCACCCCACATTTCGGCGTGGATGAAAGCGGCAAGGGCGACTACTTCGGCCCCCTGGTAGTGGCCGGGGTATATAGCGATGAACGCTGCGCCGCAGAGCTGGTGCGCCTGGGCTGCAAGGACAGCAAATCGATTCCCGACGATAAGAAGATTCATGCGATTGCTGAAAAGATAAAGAAGACCGCCGGGGTGGTATACGAAGTCATCTGCATAGGCCCGCGCCGCTATAATGAGTTGTACAGCGAAATGGGCAACCTGAACAGGCTGCTGGCCTGGGGACACGCCCGGGTCATTGCCGCGCTGCACGAGAAAGTGCCCACCTGCCCCCGCGCCCTGAGCGACCAGTTTGCCAATGAATGGGTGCTCAAGCGAGCCCTGGGGCAGCGCCATATCCCGGTGCAGCTGGAGCAGCGCACCAAAGCCGAAAGCGATGTGGCGGTGGCAGCAGCCTCCATTCTGGCGCGCGACCGCTTTGTGCAGTGGGTGCAGCAGGCCTCTGCCGCCAGCCAGTGTCCCATGCCCCTGGGCTGCGCCCCGCATGTAACCCGGGCCGCAAAACACTTCGTGGAAACCCACGGCATGGAGCGGCTGCAGGATGTAGCGAAACTCCACTTCAAAGTCACGCAGAAGCTGGTCTGACGCTACAAAAATTCGTTTTTTTCAAAAATTAGCTTGCAAGGCCCCGATATTTCGTGTATATTGCCGCCGCACCCTTTCGCCAAGGGTTCATGCCAAGCATGGGCAGGTGTCTGAGTGGTCGAAAGAGCACGATTGGAAATCGTGTGTACGTCAAAAGCGTACCGAGGGTTCGAATCCCTCCCTGTCCGTAGGAAACCCCGTAAGTCAAGCGCTTACGGGGTCTTCTTTTTTCCACTCTCCCGTTTCATGCGGGAGTCCCCGTCTTCACCCGCCGTAGAGCGGCGAAAAAGCGTAGCGTTTTCACGCATGGGTACGGTCGTCTTAAATGCAAGTGATACGCTTCACAGCATGAAACATTTTCATTGCTAAAGGGGCCGGCATCTGCCATAATGGGCGCATGACCAGACTCATACGCTTGATGATGATGCTTGCGCTGCTGTGCTTTGGCGCTACAGCCCATGCCCAGGAGGAGGAAAGCGCCGATACGGAACTGGCGGCTGTTCCCCAGGTGCTGGCAAAGGCTCAGTATGTGAACAAGGTGAAGCCGAACCTGAAGGCGAAGATTTATTTTGTGTACCAGTCCCGCTCAGCCTGCATCATCTGCGTAAAGGAGGCTCCCACTCTGGTGAAAGAATACAAACGCATGAAGCGCAAGGGCTGTGAGATGGTGATGCTTAACATCGACAAAACCCCGGAGGATGCCGAAAAGTGGGTCAAAAAAGCCAAAATGACCTTCCCGGTGATAAGCCCGAGTATAAGCATGAGCTGTGGCATGCCGTGGCCGTACACGGGGCGTCCCCTGCTGCCCTGCATGGTGGCCATGACCCCGGATGGCACCAAGATTGGCGAAGCCAGTGGCCCGGATGTAAGTGGCTTTGTGAAGAGCTGGCGCAAACTGCTGCGCGAGCTTGAGAAGGAAGAGGCTAAACAGGCTGCTGCAGAAGCCCGCGAAACGGCCAGGGCAGAAAAGGCCGCTGGCAAGAATAAGAAGAAGTCCAGGGCTGACGAGAAAGACGAAGAAGAAAATGATTCCGATTTCGCAACCGATGCTTTCTGAGCAGCTGCGAACCGGGCAGAAGAATTTCACCGCGCACGGCACAGCTGCGCGCGGTTTTCATTTCAAGCGCGGTTAGCAGCCTGCGAGAGCCCGTGTAACCAGGCGCTCTGCTCCATGGTGGCGGCCTGGGCAGCGGTGAAGGGAATACGGGGGCGCCAGTTGGTGCCGCCTTCGGTACCGGGGGTGTTCAGCCGCACCGGGATATCGAACAGCTCTGTCCACATGAGCGCAGCATAGGCCGAATTGCTTTGCAGCAGGGCGCGGATGAGGGCGGTCTTTATCTCCGGGTTCCAGGAAACCATGCACTGCCGGTGATTCAGCCCGGCATAATCAGCCAGCCAGCAGAGCACGCGGGCGCAATCCCTGCCTTTCTGCTGGGCTGCCCGGCGGACATCCGGTGGCATGGCGGGGTCGCTGAGTGCGCCGTAGGCATCCTGCACCGCATCGTTCCAGTCATCCCAGTCATTGCAGAGAGGCGGGAAGTCATGCGTGGCATAAGTGGCAAAGGAACAGGGGTTGTAGGTATGCCCGGGCACTATCTTCTGCTCCGGTGTAATTTCCCAGTGAGGAATCTTGAACCCGGCAATGCGCAGGTAGGATAAATCCGGGCGCACGTAATCCGGCACACAGCCCAGATCCTCGCCAATGACACGCAACCCGGGTGCTGCCTTGAGGAGCTGACGCAGCAGGTAGTCCCCGCGCGCGAGATTATCGCGGCGGTCATTTTCAGTCCAGTCGCCATGCGGGCGGAACCCGGGCCGCCGCCCCCCACAACGGGCAGCGGCTTCATCCGGCGTGAGCGGCAGGAATTCCGGATTGCGGTCGGGCATCCACGGGAAAGCATAGATGCGGTAGAAACCCAGCACGTGGTCGATACGGTACATGGAGAAAATCTCTGCCAGTTTCCGCACGCGGCGGCTCCACCAGGCAAAGCCATCGCGTTCCATCACGTCCCAGCGGTAAAGGGGAATGCCCCAGTTCTGCCCCCATTTGGCGGTGAAGGGGTCCTCTGCAAAGTTTCCTTCCGCCGGGGCACCACCGCTCCAATCCATATCGAAGAGGTAGCGCTCGAAAAATACATCGGCACTGGCCACAGAAACGCCAATCGGAATATCGCCCATGAGCAGCACCCCCTTTTCATCCGCATGAGCCCGCACACGTGCCCACTCCCGGGCACACAGCCACTGCAGCCACTGCTGGTGGCGTTTCTGGGCGCGGGAATCAGCGCAGTCGTTCACAATGCGGCGCACCACATCGGTATTCTGCTCCGGCCAGAGCCACCAGGCAATAGTGCCGAAGCCAAAGCTCGCCACCAGGAAAGTGCAGTAATCTTCCAGCCAGAGTCCCTGGCGGTGCACCCATTCCTCGAACTCCGCACGCAGCGGAGCAAATTCATCTTCCGTCTCAAAGCGCTTCCAAGCCTGCTGGAACCAGTAGCGTTTATACGTGCGCACGCGGGCATAGTCCACCAGGTCACGCCCGCCGGGCTGCTGCAGAGGCGGCAAATTCTCCGGATAAGGAGGAAGTTGCTCCGGCATGCCGGGAATACGCTCCAGCGAGAGGTAGAGCGGCTCAAGCGCCACCGAGCTGATAGCCGAATAGGGAGAAGGGGAATCGTCCTCACCCAGCGCATTTACAGGCAGCAACTGCAAAAACCCCACCCCGTGAGCCGCCGCCCAGTCAATCCATTCCTCCAATGCAGCCAGGTCACCAATACCGGCATCGCCCTCGCGCCGCAGGGAGAACAGAGGCATCAACACGCCCGTTTTTCGCTCCATCACCATAATCCTGCACATCATAGCACACCTGCATCATCTCCCGCAACGAGAATCCTTACTTACAACCCAGTTTTTATGCTTCCCGCCTGTTTATCATAAAATAATGCTACCAGGTAGCAGATTTTGCTTGAATTTTATCTTTACATGTGGTAGTAGCAGACAAATCATCCTCACCGTTGCAGACGGAACAGATTTTCACGCACTTACGACTGAAGCATATGGCTACAACAAAGAAAACCACCACCAAAGCCACCAAGGAACCTGCAGCCAAGACTGCAACCAAGGCAAAGAGCGATTCCAAACCCGCCCGGAAAGAAGCAACACCCGCCGCCAAGAAGGCTCCGGTGCGCGAAACGCTCACCGCGGAGGAAAAGGCCCGCGTGAAGAAGCTCAAGGAAACCCTTGCCCTGCTGAAAGCCGACCCGGAGTGGCCCAAGTTCCTGCAGGAGCAGAAACAGGCGCTCATGAACCTGCGCGATGAACTGCTGCCCAACATGCAGAATGTGACCCGTGACCACCTGCGCAGCGGTGCTTCGAATGTTTCTTCCTCTTCCGGCCAGCACATTGGCGATGCCGGCAGCGAGGCAGAAGTGCGCGACCTCACCATCCGCCTGCTGGACAAGGACCGCGAGCAGCTCTTCGAAATCGATGCCGCCCTGGAGCGCATCCGCCGCGGCACCTACGGTATCTGCGAAATCTCTCTCGACCCCATCCCCAAGAAGCGTCTTCAGGTGCGCCCGTTCTGCCGGCTGACCGTGAAATGCCAGGAGGAATACGAGAAAAAATACGGGTCCTATGCCAACTACAGAGCCAAAAAACAGGACCATGTAGGGTATGCTGACCTACAAAATGACATGGAAAATGCGATTTCTCTTGACGAAAGCGACGAATAGTGTAAAATGTGCGCCCGCAAGTCAACAATTCGCAATTATGCCTAGAGATATTATCATTCTGGAATGCACGGAGGCCAAGGCCGAGGGTAAGACCCCTTCCCGTTACGTGACCACCCGCAACAAGAAGAGCCAGCGCACGCCCGGCC
>JAFXDR010000122.1 GCA_017521145.1 Akkermansia sp.
CCCTCTCCCTGCGTCTGCACCACGAAGGCATGGCCGATTTCCTGAGCGTGGCCGCAGCTGAGCGCGCCTGGCTTTCCTCCGAGCTCAACATCATCTCCACACGCCAGAACATCCGCCTCAAGCTCGCCCAGCTCTGCACCGCCCTCGGCGGTGGCTGGAAGTGAATGCAGATTTCAGAATGCAGAATGCAAAACCCCTGTGAATGCAGATTTCAGAATGCAGAATGCAGAATGTGAAATTCGCATGCTGCCTCCCGGCAGCATGGGGTAGTAAAACAAGCGCTGAGATTCATCTCAGCGCTTGTTGCATTTCCCCTGCGCTTTGCCGCAGGGAATTCCTCATTTTGTACATCATGTGCTACCCGTTGGGCATCCCTGTAACTTCGCATTTGTGATGCGATGTACAGAAAAAAATGCGTTAGCACCTTGAATTTTCCTTGTTAGATTAAGAAAAACAGCATTCTGCCTGACATGTCAGAACCAGAGCAGAATGAAATTACCTTACGCATAAAGCGTAAGAAAGAGCGAAAATCTATCGCATCACAAATGCGATAGACATAGGAGTATAGCGCTGGGGCAAGCTTCAGTTGTTTTACCTGAAAAAACTACAAAATTACGATCTTTATGAAACTTCATTTACCGAAAATTCTTCGTGTAGCCGTACTGGCTACCTTTGCGCTGCCAGCTATGGGGGCAGCATTGAGTTCCTCCGATATTACAACTCCGGTAGCAGGCGGGGATTCATACTTGAACGTGGGTATGGAGAATACGACCGATACATGGTCGGGCGATATGGTTGTGGGTGATACCGCAGGGACTCAGGGTGATGTGGATAAGGTTGGAGCCTTTAATGATTCCTGGGGTTTTATTACGCCGAATGGAGGTAAAACGAATACAAGCATCACGAGTGGCCTGAAGATTTCGGGCAGTCTCACCCTGCAGGGTTCGGGCAAGATTGTGCTGGGTGGCCAGTATAAGGGTGCCAGTTCGTATACCGGCCTGGAGGCAGTGGAGGCGATTAATGTGACGGGTGGCAGTCTCACCGCAACCAAGATTATCACCAAGAATCTGACCGTGAGCGGCGGTTCTGTTTCGACCAGCACGGGGAACTGCACTAGTGGTAACGGCTATGCGGGGGGGCCCAAGCAGTCCTACATCAAGGAAAGCCTCACCATCAGCGGTGGTTCCCTGGCATTCGGATACACGGACAACGTGCAGGGAATCGGTGGCGGTGGGCACCGCATGACCAGCCTGGGCAGCAGCAGCAGTTTCACTATGAAGCAGACAGGTGGTACGATGCGCGTGTATGGCGACCTTGATATGAAGTCCGGCATCACCATCAACCAGAGTGCTGGCACCATGGCGCTGCGTGATACAATCTACATGGGTGGCAGCGGTACCACCACCATCGACCAGAGCGGTGATACCTCCAGGCTGGTGCTGGGCAGGCTTGAGTCCACGGGCTTCTTGGCAGGTGTGTGCGAGTTTGATATCAAGCAGAGCGGTGGTGGCCTGATTCATCTGGCCTATGGTAGTAACTTTGCCAAGGCTTCTACCATTACGCTGACGCAGACTGGTACTGGTACCATCAACCTGGGTGGGGGGCACGATACCGGAATTACTGGTTCTCTGCCTTCCCGTGGGTATGCACTGAGTGGTTACGAAACCAACAACACCACCTATACTATTAACCAGACCAGCGGCAAAATTAATATCATGAGCGGTACTAAGATTCAGGCAGATACCGCAGATATCGGCAGCACTCTCACCCTTGCTGGGGGGGCAGAACTGAGGAGCGAAGTCCTGCAACTGAGTGAGAAGTCGGCAATCTCCAATTCTGGTGTGTTAGTAGCTGGCACCGAGACACCTGCTAATGCAGGTGCAGATACGATTTATGTGACGAAGAATGGTAAGCTGAACCTCAGCGGTAGTTATGGTTCTGCATCTGACACCGATGCCATCAAGAAAGTGGCGATGAGCGATGGTGAAACAAATTACAGAGACAATGTAACCCTGGATGAGCTCGCGGTGAGTGGGGGTGCATTGAAGATGACAGATGGCAGCGACAAGCTGACCGTTAAAACGCTGAATGTGGCATCCGGCGGCTCCATTGATCTGAAGGTCAATGATACCACTGTGGCAACATCTGCACCGTTGACCATTGCTGATGGCGGTAGCTGGTCGATGGATACTAATTCTTCATTGAACCTTACTTTTACGGATGATTATCTTGCCAACATTGATTCCCTGGCAGATGATACAACCCCCGATGTCATTGACTTCAATGTTGAGGAGATGGTTGCAACCAATTACAATGCAACATCGCTTATGAATGGCTTTGCCCTGAAGGATATGGATGAACGCCACTGGAGCTTTACGGATGGTAAGTGGACGTCGGATGGTACATCCTCCTATGTTAAGGGTAAGCTGGTGTTTAACCCATGGATTAAGGTAACAGAAGATGGTGAGGTATCGGAATCTTTCTCAGATGTGACCTCGACCTTGAAAGCTGGGCTGGATATCAGCGCGAAGGAGGTGACCCTGAGCGGCGATAATACGCATAGCGAGGGCACCATGATCAATGGCGCCGAGGTAACGCTGACTCATGCGGATGCTCTGGGGCTTGGCCTGGTGACAACCAGCGGCACCAGTTCGCTGATTGCAGATGTGGACGGAGGTGCTGCTAATCTGCCGGGTGTTATTACTAATTCCGGTACGCTGACGATGACGGGCGCTTTTGCGTCTACCGGGTTGCAGACTGAAACGATGGAGGAAGGCTTCTTCGATATCGATGGAAACTGCACATCCGACGGAGATGGCTTCAAGCGTGAGGGTGGCACTGGGTATCGTGTCGTGACGAATGGAACAGGTGCCAGCCTGATTGTGGGCGAAAACACAACGGTAACTATTAACGGCACAGCCTATCAGCTCTATACCAATGGTATGGCCGGGGCCTTTATTGATTATACCTCATACAGCATGATGGGCTCGACCGATATGCTGCTGGGTGACATTATCGACGCCAGTGGCAACGATCTGGATACGGTGGAAGTATCTGGCGGCACACTGACGGTGGATGAGGATGTTGACATTACTGTGAATTCCACTGGCGGTTCAGTGGCTGTGGAAACAGGTAATGTAAGTGGTGAACTTATGGATACCGAGGTGGTGGCTTCCGGTGGTGAGATTTCTGCCGATATTAAGGGAACTTCCACTCTGAACATTGCAAAGGCTGCCGTTGCTTCGGGTAATGCAGAGGTTACCCTCTCCGGTGATAACGACTACAGCGGTGCCACCACCATTGATGGCGCTGATGTGACGCTCAAGAATGCCAATGCCCTGAAGGGCAGCCCGGTGACCACCAAGGGAGAGAGCTCCCTGAGCACGGAAGGTGGGGCCGCTGCTGAGCTCGCCGGCAGTATCCAGAATGAAGGCTCGCTTACCATGAGTGGCACCTATACTGGTAGCAACTTCATGACGGAGGCGAGTGATTCCACCCGCGTCTGCGTGGATGGGGTTGAGGGTAACAATGGTTTCCTTCGTGAGGGAACTTCTGTGATTGTGGCGGTTCAGAACATCAACGGCGGTACGCTGACCCTGGATGGATCTGCCATCATCAAGTACAATAGCGAAGATTACCACCTGTCCACCTCCGGCAAGGCGGGCAAGCTGGATATGGGGCATTACCTTATTGCAGAGGATGCTCATAGTGTCAGGATGAGTCAGATTATTGGTGCTGGTGGTAGCTCTGATACCACGGTGGAGATGCAGGCCGGTGTGCTGAAGGCTGACGCCGATGTGAATGACCTGCAGGCAAGCTCTGGTACCCTGGAAGTAACCGGTACAACCACGGTGGATGGTGCGATTTCCGGTGATACCCAGGTGAAGCTGGGGGATGGTGCCACGCTCGCCGGTAAGCTTTCCGGCGGGGCAAAAGTGGAGGTTACAGACGGCACAGCTACGATAAGCGGTGACAATTCGCACACCGGAGGCACGGAAATTGCCAATGGTGCAAAGTTGAAGCTGGGCAGCGCTGATGCCTTGGGTGCAGGTGCCGTGGCGCTCCGGACTGGTGGTATTCTGGATTTGGCAGGCTATGCCGTGAGCAACTACATTAATGTGACCGGTTGTACCCTTTGCGGTGCGGATGCCTACACGGGTAACGTGGATGTGAGCGGCAGCCTCAACCTGGACGGTAACGCCACCGCTAACAAGGTGACCATGGTGAATGGTGGCACGATTACGCCCCTCGCAAATGAAACCCTGACGGTGAACACCATCGAAGTGGTGGGGGCAGATAGCACCGTGGGGGCTGATCTGACCGTGAATCCGAATGGCCGCATCATCCTGAATAACGGTGTGATTCTGAATCTGACAGGCAGCCTGACACTCGGTAATGGTGCCACCATTGTGCTCCATGGTCAGAATTACACCACGGGTTCCACGCTCATGACGGTCAATGGTGACATGAACAGAACCACGGGCTCCGTAACGCTGGACTATGGCTTCGGTACCTATGCCCGGGTGGGGAATGAAGTGCGGCTCATGGCTATCTTCGACCAGAACATTGCCGATGCCATGGTGCAGGCGAACTGGGGCATGATTACGGGCAGCCGTGCCTTTGTGCATGCGGTCCGCGGGCAGCGCACCAACACGGGCTGCATTGCCGATGGCCGCGGCACGGCCTGGGCTGCGGTGCTGGGTGCCTATAACGACCTGGACGGCGGCGATATCAACCTGAAGGGTGCCGCTGTGGGTGCCGATATGAAGGTGGGCAGCCGCAGCAGCGTGGGCGTGGCCATTGGCTACCTGGATGGCGAGGTATCGCCCACCGGGCTGAGCGAGGTGGACCAGGAGGGTACCTATGTGGCCCTGTATGGTGAGCACGGGCTCCGTAAGCTGAGTGCTACTTCCTGCCTGAGTGCCGATTGGGTGGTTGCTTACGGCCAGACCGAATCGAAGTACAAGCACATGAGCTGGGACCAGGACAGCCTGCAGCTCAATGGCCGCCTGAGCTGGAACAAGCAGCTCAGCGAGCGCCTCGGCCTGCGCGTATTCGGCGGACTGGAATACTTCACCTCTGATTCCGACACGGTGAACGGCATCAAGACCGGCTCCATCGATAACCTGCGCGGCGAATTGGGCGTGGGGGTTGACTATGTGGCCTGGGGTATGCCGGTGGACGAGAAGTCGGCTGGTATGGGCTGCAAGCGCCTGGTGCTGCATGGCGAGCTTCGCTACTTCAATGACCTGGATCGCGAGAATCCCGTAGTCGAGATGGATGGCTTAAGTGGCCGCGGCGAGAATCCCGGCCGCAGCGGTGTGGGCATTGATGTGGGGGCTACCTACCGTATCAACGACCGTTGGAGCACCAGCGCCAACTACAGCTACAGCACGATGGACGGCTCCACCGAGCACCGCTTGAATGTGGGCGCAAGCTATACGTTCTAAAGTGAATGGTGAAGAATGAATAGTATTTAGAATTTCCTGCGCTTTGCGCAGGGGAAATCGGGGCCAGGCTCTGGGATTCATCTCAGAGCCTGGCCTGCGTTTGAGGCACATCCTCTTCCCCTCCCCGATTCATTCTTCTTCATTATTCACTATTCAATTGTCACCTCGCCCGCAATGTGGTATGATACAGCCATGTACATCCAGGACCAGTTGCAGGAGATTAAAGGTAACATAGCCGCCGCTGAGCAGCGCGCGGGGCGTGCACCCGGCAGCGTGAAACTGCTGGCGGTGAGCAAGACCTTCCCGGTGGAGGATATCATGCAGGCCTATGCGGATGGTCAGCGCCTGTTTGGTGAGAACCGTCTGCAGGAAGCCATGGGAAAGATACCTGCCATGCCGGCAGATTGCGAGTGGCACCTCATCGGCCCCTTGCAGCGCAACAAGGTGCGCAAGGCTCTGGAGCAGGGCTTTGGCCTGCTCCAGGCGGTGGATTCCCTGCGGCTGGCAGAGACTGTCTCGCGCATTGCCGGCGAATTGGGCTGCACCGCCCGCATCCTGCTGGAGGTGAATGTGGATGGCGAAGAAAGCAAGCATTGCTTTACCCCGCAGGAACTGCAGGAACTCTGGCCCCGGCTGGTAGCGCTGCCACAGCTGGAAATTCGCGGGCTGATGTGCATACCCGCCCCCACGGAAGACCCGGAGGAAGCCCGCCCGGCCTTCCGCAGCCTGCGCGAACTGGCTGAAAACCTGCGCACCCGCGGCCCGCTCCCCCTGCCGGAGCTCTCCATGGGCATGAGCCACGACTACGCCGTGGCTGTGGAGGAAGGCGCCACCATCGTACGCGTCGGCTCAGCCATTTTCGGCAAGCGTGGCTAAATTCCCATTAATCACTAATCACTAATCATTAATCACTAATCATTCCCCCTAGTATCTCCACTCCAGACCGGCATAGATGATGTGCTGGGTGAGGGTATCATCGTGGTGTGTATTGGTATAAGTGCGGCCAAAATCGTAGCCAAGCTGCACATAGAGACGCTCACTGCACTGGTATTTAAGACCGCCGCCCGCGGTGAAAGTGAAACCATTGTAGCTTTCGGATTCGTGGTAGTGGCACCCCTTTTCCTTATAGTGCCCGAAAGCCCAGCCGGCCTTACCACCCAGGAAGAGGAAGAAATCATCCGTGAACCCCAGGTTGAGAGTATAGCCCGCCGTGAGGGGCAGATGAAACAAATCCTGCTCGGTACGGTCCTCATAGCGGTGGCGGTGACCATCGCCCCACTGCGGAGCCGCGTGCACACTGAACTGGTGGCGGATGCGCGCCTCCCCGTTGCTGTACAAATCGAACCCGGTGCGGAACCCCCAGGTATCGGGCGTATCGGAACCGCCAATGGCGTAAAGCCCATCGACCCTCCAGGTGGGTTGCCAGTCATAAGGCGTGAGCTGCCCCGGCTGAGGCGAAGGCAGGTAGTAAGGCGCGGCCGCGGCAGAGCCGCACAACAGGGCATAGCAAATCAGGGTGTTTTTCATGGCAACTCCCTGTTTAGCACAAGCGCCCGCTCACCCTCAAGATGTTAGCTCTGATTGTTTTTCCGTAGCCCCATGCGCGGAAGGAAGGTTGGAATTTTGAATGTAGAATTTAGAATTTTGAATGTGTAAAGTTCCCTGCGCTCCGCGCAGAGTAAAGCGCTGAGATGCATCTCAGCTCTTGTCTGTCCATCCGGAGCGGCGGGAGCCGCGACCTCTCTTCTCATTCTGCATTCTGAAATCTGCATTCCTCAGACTCCTTTCTTATCGTCCCAGAGGGTGAGGTGGAGGCGGTCGCCGAGGCGCACACCGTGGCGCAGGCACATATCGACCACAGCGGGACGGGCAGCTTCGAGCGCGGCGCGGGTGGTGGCACAGGGCATCAGGAGGATGCGCTCCTGCGGCAGCCCCAGGGCGGCTATGGACTCCCAGTCCTGCTCGCTCTGCACCACGAATTTGAACCAGGCGTGGGGCAGGGAGGCAAAGAAAGCCAGCGCCTCCGGGTTGTGCGATTTCTGCGGGAGATTACCGGAGTGCAGCAATTTGGGGGAGATATTCCACTGGTTGATGCGCCGGGTGAGCGCCGGGGTGGGTACAAGGGTGCCGTTGGTCTCCACCTCCACATGCAGGCTGTCTGGCAGCAGGCTGAGCAATTTTTCCAGCGGCGCCTGCTGCATGAGGGGCTCACCACCTGTTATGACAAGAGAAGCGCAGTGGTAATCCTCAATGTGGGCTGCAACATCCCGGGTGGAGCAGAGAATGCCGTTGCCCCAGGAATGCTTGGTGTCGCACCACTTGCAGGCCAGGTTGCACCCCGCCAGCCGCAGAAAGACCGCGGGTATGCCGCAGCGGGTGCCTTCTCCCTGCAGGGAGTAAAATATCTCGGGGGCAGAATTCAGGCGTGCAATGTTGAGCATGATGTGCTAGGATTCACGTTGTCATGGATGTACATACCAGAATCAGCGGGAATGGTCAACCGGAATCTGCGCCGCAGCCCTTCCGTGTGCTTTTTGTGTGCCTGGGCAATATCTGCCGCTCAGTGGCAGCGGAGCATACTTTCAATGCTGCAGTGCAAAGCGCCGGCTTGGCCGACCATGTGGAGTCTGATTCCTGCGGCACGGCGGCCTACCACGTGGGTGAAAAGCCGGATTCCCGCATGCGCGCTGCCCTGGCTCGCGCCGGGTATGAGTACAATGGCCACCGCGGCCGCCAGTTCACCCGCCGTGATTTTGCCGACTTCGACCTCATTGTGCCGCAGGACGACAGTAATTACGAGGACGTGATAGCCCTGGCAACCTCGCCGGAGGAAATGGCCAAGGTGGTTCCCATGAGCGCCTGGTTTGCGGATGATTGCCCTCTGCACGAGGTGCCGGATCCCTATTATGGCGGCCAGCAGGGCTTTGACGATGTAGTGGCGCTGCTGGCGGCTGCCACGCAGCAGATGGCGGGGGATATTGCCCGCGCAGAATCTTAACTTCACCAGAGTAAACAATGAAACGATTTCTGATAATAGCAGCGGTGGCGCTGGGGTTGAACTCCTGCCTGAACCAGAGCGGTGCCGTGAGCACCGATGCCGTGCAGGAGATGCTGGCTTCTCCGCAGATGGCGGTGACACCGTTTCAGCCATTCTGGCTGAATGAGACCGGCAAGGAAGAAGCCTGGAAATTGAGCCCCGGAGCGCGCCGCCAGGTGTGCGATATCCTGCTGCAGGGCGAGCACCGCTACGTGCCGGAGCTCGCCTACCAGACCGATGATGAACGCAACCCGATGGCGGAGAACCGTTTCTACATATACGCCAGCAATGGCCAGTGCCTGGCCGGCACCCTGCTGGAGCAGCGCGTGGCCATGCACGATGTGGTGCTCAGCCCGGAGCAGGAGCAGCAGCTCTTCCAGGTGCTCAAGCCGTATCTCAAGCACGTGTTCCCGAAACTGAAATGAAGGAGCCCTGGAAAGAGCTCGAAGCCGGGCGCACAGCCCTGCTGCAGCTGCAGCCCTGCATTCGCGGCGAGGTGAGCCCGGCAGCGCATGTGCTGGGGGTGCTGGAGCTGGGAGAAGGCTCCGTGGTGCTGCCCGGCACCGTGATTGAAGGGCATGTGCGCATCGGCCGCGGTTGCCGCATTGGCCCGAACGCCTACCTGCGCGGAGAAACCCGCATCGGCAACGATTGCATCATCGGCAACGCCGTAGAGGTGAAAAGCAGCCTGCTGGGGGATAAAGTCTTTGTTTCGCACCTCAGCTACATAGGCGACTCCATCATCCGCGATGATGTAAACGTGGGCGGTGGCTGCATATTCAGCAACTTCCGGCACGATGCCGGTGAAATCCGCATGCCCTGGCAGGGCGAACTGCACCCCACCGGGCTCAACAAGCTGGGCTGCGTGGTGGGCGAGCACTGCCGCATTGGCTGCAAATGTGTTATCCTGCCCGGCCGTGTGCTGCCCCCGGCTACCTGGACCACCCCCGGCTCCGTCATCCGCTGACCCCCCCTCCCGCAATTTCAATCAGTGATTAATCACTAATCATTGACCGTCGATTTTCCGTTCCAGTACCAGGCGGAAGCCGATGGTAGGGCGGCGGGCATCCGTGGGGTGCGGGGTTCGGCTGTGTGAGCTGAGCTGCCCGGGACGGAACGAGCTGTAGTCGCCCCCGCGGGTCACGCCGTAGCGGCGGAAATTGAAGTTGGCCGGGCCGCCGTAGTAACCGCGTACCCATTCCTGCACATTGCCCCCCAGGTCGTGCAGACCCAGGGCATTGGGGGGGAAGGAGCCCACCGGGGCAGTGTAGGCAAAGTCATCGTTGTAATTGGGGATGGTGTGGTCTGCCCGGATGAAGGGGATAGCGCTGCTATCCGCAAAATTTCCGGTGCCGGCAGCGGGGGGCCACTTGCGCCCCCAGGGGTATTCCACGGCACCGTGGGCGCGGTGCCGCTGGCGCTCATAGGGGCTGTCTCCGGCATTATCCTTGCAGCCCACCATGATGCTCCACTCCTCATCAGTAGGCAGGCGGTAGGAATCGGTCTCCTCAATGAGGCCGTGGGCGCGTTCCTTGCGGGTGAGCCAGTCGGCAAAAGCCTCGGCATCGTGTCGCGAGACATTGACCACCGGGTGGTGCTCATTCTGTTCAAATGGCGTGGGGGGTGGTTCATCGGCTCCGGTGTGGCGGCAGTATTGCTGGTAATCACCCACGCGCACCTCGGTGGCGCAGGCCAGCAGGTTGGGCTGCACGGGGTGCATCTTGATGCCCAGGCTGTTAATCCAATCTGCCCCGAAGTTGACGGAGTTGTTGGGCTCCAGGTGCAGATTGAGCACCAGGTCCTGCGGCGAGAGCCCGCTGCGCCGCACTGTGGAATAGCCGGGCAGGCGGATTTCCAGGTAATAGGGTGCCAGCGGAATACGCACCGCATGCATGGGGGTGATACCCAGCGGCATGCCATTGAGCATCACGCTGGCCCCGGCCGGGTTGGTGTAGATGCTCACCGGGGTTTTCTGCACCAGCATGGTGTAGAGCCGGTAGCCGCGGAGATCGGGGCCTGCCTCTGTGCCGGGTTCCGGGCGGGCAATGAGCGAGTGGTCGCGGCCGATGGTACCGGCCTTTTCACACTGGCGGGTGAGCCACAGGGTGAATGCGCTGATGCTTTCCTGCGAGGTATGCAGCTGCCCTCCGCTTTCCACGCAGGTGAGCTTCTGGGCGATACCCGGTTCGGCTTCCATGAATTCGCGGAACTGGTCGGGGGTGACCGGGGTGGTGGCCTCGTGCACCCCACCGGCGGGGCGGTAGAGGGTACCCTGCGCATCCGTCCATTCCTCACCGGTGCGTGGCGGACGGTAGGGCAGCAGCTCCCCGCCCAGGGAAAGCAGGTTTCCTGCCGGCACCACTCCGCTGGCGTGCGTATCGGCATAGCCCTCCTTGCGCAGAACGAACGCCACATGCTTGCCCGCCGGGGCAGTGATGGGCCCGTAGGGTGTTTCATCCAGGTAGACACCATCCTCCGTGTAGACCGAAGCGCCGGAAGGCACGCTGCCCACAAAATACTGCCCGTGCTGGGGCAGGGCAGGGGGCGGTGGTTCCGGGGTTTCCGGCCTGGGCTCCGGCTCTGGCCGGGGGGCTTCGTTCAGCAGTGAATCCTTAGCCAGACTGAGACGCTGCCCTATATCTGCCGGCAGGATAAAGTACCCGGCCCCGGCCAGAATTCCGCTGGTAAGCGTGCAGATGGCAGCCCAGCGTCCCAGCACGGCCCAGGAGATGCGCCTGCGGGGGCGGGAGGTGCCGGCATCGCGCAGGCGCTCCAGCTTTTCTGCCAGCTGTTTGGCGTTGACAATGGTGCTGTGGTGAATCTGCGGGTCGGCCGCGGCGCAGATGATATCGTTGAACTGAATCCAGAGCCGGCGGTGCGTGCCCTCCGGCAGTTCGGCCGGCAGTGTGGGGAAATTCAGCCGGTCCATGCCGGTAGACATCTCGTAAAGCACTTTGGCCAGGGCATACACATCTGCCCGAGGAGAGCCGGGACCTTCCGGGGGAATGTAGCCTTCTGTGCCCACAAAGCTGCGCTGGTTGCTCTGGGCCACCAGCCCGGCATCTGCCAGTTTGACCTTTCCGTTGATGAAGATGACATTTGTGGGCTTGATGTCGCGGTGCGCCAGCTCCTGCGCATGAAGCCCGGCCAGCGCACGTGAGAGCTGGCACCCCACCTCCAGCACATAATCCAGTGGCATGGGGCGGTTGCCGTATTGCTGTATATCGCTGTGCAGCGTGCGCGGCACGTACGATTCCGGGTCGGTATGGGTGCCGGTGTAGGCATCATCCGCCAGCTCCATCACGTAATAATAATAGGGGAATGCCCCACCGCGCTGCCCGATGTGCAGAATATGCACCAGCCCGGGAATACCGCGCGCAATGGGTTCATAGCTCAGCACTCCGTCAAACTCGCGGATAAAGACCTGCTCATCCTCAAAATCCTCACGCCACACCACCTTGACCGCCCGGTATGCCCCGGTCACCGATCGCGCCAGCCACACCTCGCCGTACGCCCCGGTGCCTATCTTGCGCAGTATCTCGTGGTCCGGTATCTCCGGCTTGGTATCTGCCGGCCGCTGCGAGCGCCGACGCACCACCCCGCGCCTGCTGCGCGTTGCGGGGGTCACGATTGAGCTCTCCGGGTCCATCTGCCGCGCATTATACCACGCATCCCCACTCGGGTGCAAGAAGCTTTTGGAGACACAAATTACAATGTACAGTTTATTACTCCGGCAATTAAAAGAGGATGCCTTGACGTAATACCAGACTGGAAATTGCCGGGCTGAAAGCCCGGGGAATTTTGAGCCCGACTCCGGAGGGCGACTGCCCGGAATTTCACCACAATTGCCATTTCAGCCAATTGTGCCATCTGCGGAATTATTCTTGCAGCGACAGCTGCGCACCTTCAATGGTACTCTGTACCTTGTTCATTGCACTTCTCGTTTCACTTTATCGCCTCCGCACCTGCGTTTTTCGGTGTATTTCCGTTGCTCTGGAAATATTTTTTACATTTTTTTACGGAATTAGCTTGCAAAGTCAAGAAAGCTGTGCTAAACTTCGCCCGCACCAGTCAAACGCGCACGTGGCGGAATTGGTAGACGCGCTAGTTTCAGGTTCTAGTGAGTAACATCGTGATGGTTCGAGTCCATTCGTGCGTATAACTGAAAATGAGGGAGTTACGATAAAAAGTAACTCCCTCTTCTCTTTGGAGACATTC
>JAFXDR010000123.1 GCA_017521145.1 Akkermansia sp.
ATGAAGATAGCGTAAAATAGCGGCCTGGCGGGGAGCCCTGCGGTTTATCTTGTTGAGAACATCATCATCCGGCCAATCCTGCAGCACCACCACCCTGCGGGTCTTCTCCTCATGGCGTTCCTGTCGCACTGGTTCCGGCACAATGCAGCGTATCATCTGCTCTACGGGCACAGCGTAGTAGCGCGCAGCCCACTCGGCCATATCCATGAGCGCCGGGGTTACGGTAGCCTCCTCGTTCACCAGCCGGAGCAGGGGACGCAGGCGGCCGGCCCATTCCGAATCCGGTTGTACCAGTGCCAGCACGGTTCCCGTGGTAGTGCGATTGCGCAGCGGCAGCTCCACGCGGCTTCCGCGTGTGACTCCCTGCATTCCTGCGGGGATGGCATAATCCAGCACCATATCGTTCATGCCATCCACCAGTACTCTGGCGGCAGGTGGAGCTGCAGGCAGATCTGCGAAAAGTTCCTGCATGAACAAATGGCTTTTCTAATAAGAATCAGGCGGCATCAGCCTCTTCTTTGGAAAGAATATGCACTACGACCTTCGTGCCGGCTTTCTCACCCGCAGCTTTGGCCAGTGAGCGGATGGCCGAAGCAGTCATGCCATTGCGCCCGATAACGCGCGCCACATCTGCATGTTCGAGCACGAGACGAAAACGCAGCATGTCGCCAGTGGGGGCAGCTGCTACTCTCAGCTCTGCATTTTCGGGGTGGCGGATAAGCGGAGATACGGCTGCAAGCAGATATTTGCCAATGGACTCTGTGAGCTTGTGCATGCTGTTACTTTACTGAATGCGTCTGAGTGTGTCAAGGATGTATCGTGTGCTGTGCTGCTCCTCTATACCGCATAACAATCACTGAACTGGAATCCTCCCGGGCTGTCTATGCATGCATGGACACAATTTGCTTATGTGACGGCTACGAGGACGGTCACTATGTACTGCCGCCCCTGCCGTATGATTTCGGTGCGCTGGAGCCGCTCATGGATGCGGAGATGCTGCGCGTGCATTACGAGCGCCACCATGCTGCCTACGTGGCAGGTGCAAATGCTGCATCTGAAATGATGCGTAAGGTGGCGCTTGGTGAACTACCCGAAAATATGGCAGCCATCGCTGCGCGGAATCTTTCGTTTAACCTGGCCGGCCACATGCTGCATACTCTCTACTGGGGGAATATCTCGCCGCAGACCGGGCACCGTCCGCAGGGCGAACTGGCCGATGCGCTCAACACCGCCTTTGGCTCCTACGAGGGCTTTTTGCGGGTGTTCTGCAATGCGGCTCTGGGGGTGCAGGGGAGCGGCTGGGCCATATTGGCCAAAGATGCCGTGAGCCACCGCCTTGTGGTACTGGCTGCGCACCGTCACCAGGATGCACTGCTGCCGCGCATGCGCCCGCTGCTGGTGTGCGATGTATGGGAGCACGCCTACTACCTGCGTTACCGCAATAACCGCGCGGGTTATGTGGATGCTTTTATGAACCAGATCTGCTGGCGTACAGTCTGCAAGCGTTTCAACTGCAAAAATAACCACCATGTCTGCTGCCAATCATGAATCAACGGACTGCACATGCACCGGGCGTTATAGATTCCTCGGCAAACCCTGGGTTGCCGGAATCCTTGCCGCCCTGGAACTGGTGCTTGGCTTTATTCTGCTTAGTTTTCCCTTTCTGCTGGGTGTTTCTGCCGTCTGGGTGGCTGGCTTCGTTTTGTCAGTGGCTGGGCTGGTAAGGCTGCTGCAGGGTATTACCCGCAGAGAAAACCGCTGGTGGAATCTCGTGGCGGCCCTTCTTTACCTGGTGGTGGGGGTATTCACCGTCATCATGCCGGTGCTTTCCATGGAATGGTGGACCCTCCTTATCGGAGCGTGCCTGATTACCGCGGGCATCATGCGTATGGGGGTGGCTATCACCATGTGGGCTGATAACGGGCGTTTCTGGCGCATCCTGAATGCACTGGTGTCCCTCGTGCTGGGTGTCATGATTGTATGGGGCTGGCCGGAAAGCTCTGTGTGGCTCATCGGTACCCTCATTGCAGTGGAGATGATATTCTCCGGGTGGACCCTTATGTTCCTGGCCCTCTCCCGGCGAGAGGATGCCTGATTCAGGATTTTAATGATAATAGCCCCCCTCGATGGCCTGCAACATGCAGGCCATTTTGTTTTCAGTCTCCTGCCACTCCTGCTCTTCGTCGGAATCAGGCATGAGCCCGCCCCCTGCATACAGCCGGCAGAAACCGGGGAATACCTGCATGCAGCGCAGCGCCACGTAGAACTGGATGGAGCCATGCCCCCAGGGGCCCAGATAACCGGCATAGCAGGAGCGGTCGATATCCGGGTGGCGTTGCAGAAGACGCCGGGCTGCAACCACGGGAGAGCCGCACACCGCCGGAGTGGGAGGCAGTTCTTCCAACAGGGACAGCACCCGGTCAGCGGGCATTTTCCACTTAAAACGGGTACAGAGGTGCTCAATACGCCCGGCTCTCAGATTCTCCAGCGGGCTTTCTTCCAGTTCATCGGCCAGCGGGCTGAGCACATCGCGGATGAATTCGGTGACAAGTGCCTGTTCGCGGCGGTTCTTGGCATCCCAGGGCAGGGTATTGGGAATGCGGGTGCCCGCCAGAGCCATAGTCTGCCAGTGCTCGCCGCAGCCTGTGAGCAATTGTTCCGGGGTGCAGAATAGCCAGGTGCCATGCTGCGGCGTATGCACCAGTGCCTTGAACGCATTGGGGTTCTGCTGGCTGGCAGCACAGAATGTGCGGTAAAGCGAAAAATCATCGGCCACCGGAATGTCTGACGTGCGGGCCAGTACCATCTTTCGCACCTCTCCGCTGCGGATGAATCCGGTATACAATTGGAACAAAGCGCTGTATTTTGCCCGGGAGGTTGCTTCATCTGCCGGATTTTTCTGCATTCCGGCCCAGATTTCCGGGGCCGGCGGGACGCTCAGTTCCGAGGGAATGAAGAGGCTTTCTCCATCAAAGGTGGCCACCAGGAAAGCGTTTCCGGAACACGGGGAATCCTCAGTACGTCCATCAGCCGCCATGCAGAACACTGGCTGCGACTCACCGGGCAGGCAATAAAGCGCAAAAGCACATTGCCGGCGGCAAAGGGCATCAATCCTATCTCCCATGGTGGCGTGCATGCCCGCTACCATACACTGAAATGCGGCGCTTGGCAATCCCTTTTAGCTCCACTGAATGTCAACCTCGGCGCGGACTCCCTCGGCAGAATTGATGACGTGGTGGGTGAAATTGCCGCTGCGGTAGTGCTGCACCTGCACCTCATTGCCCAGCATGCACTCCTTGCGGAAAGACAGGTGAATGCGAGCCGGGGCTCCCTCGGGCGTATGTTCAGCGGGCAGGGTATCGAGCGCCCAGACCAGGTAGGCGCTGTTGTTGATATGGCCGTTGAAATCAATATCGCGGCGGGCAGCGGTGTGGGGGCAGACGGCAAGGGGCTCCTCACTCCACTCCGGGCATACGAGTTCCTGGGTGATAGGCGGGCATTCCAGTCCTTCCAGCGGAATATTGGCGCGTTTCAGCGGGAAGGGGCGACGCGTCGTGATATCAATGAGTACCCAGAGCAGATCTGCACGGGCCAGCACATGGCCTTCCTTATCCGTCATCTCTACAAAACGGCGGGCCTGCAGGGCGCTGGCCTGGCCGGTATTGGTGCGCAGGGTGATGGTTTCCTTCCATGCCGGACGCCGGAACAGCTCGTAATTACCGCGTGTCTCCACCCAGATTTTGTGGTTCTGTACCGCCCAGTCAAAGCCCAGGTTGTTCATCTCGGCATGTTCCTCGGCCATTTCCTGGCACAGGTGCATGAAGAACTCCGGCTTCATGAGGTGGTCTGCCGAGCATTCGTAACTGGTGATGGTGTGGGTGAGAGTCAGGTCGTCCATAGAGCCAACTCTAGCATGTACCCGGATTACTGTCAATCACAAGTTTCTGTTATATAAAAGCGGAGCCTGGAATGTAAAATCTGGTTTAGGCTCCCGCTGCTCCGAAAAAACAAGCGCCGAGATGCATCTCAGCGCTTGTTCCGGTTTCACTGCGCGCAGCGCAGCTGACCCTATACATTCAAAATTTCAAATTCTACATTCAAAATGCTTTTCACGCCATGGTTGCCTTATCTGCCTTGTGAATGAGTTCGGCCTCGCGCTTCACGCGCACCTGGAGGTCAGCCAGAGCATTCATGTAATAGATGTAGGCATCGTATGGCGAGGGGTAGGGGGTGAATCCGTTGCTCTTCTCCATATAATGGAAATGGTCGGCACTCTGCAATTTACGCCACACGTGAATCATATCGCGGTCCTCACTGGCTTTCACAGCAGCTTCCAGGTCGTAAATCTTCTTGATGGCCTCCTGCTGCATCACGTTGCCATTCCAGTGAGTCGTGGTGCCGAAAGTGGAGCAGCTCACCGGATTCGGGCAATTCAGCGTGCCCGTGGAGGGGAAAGCACGTACGGCTTCACCCGGGGTGTAGAACTCGTTGCCCGCGAAGAGTGCGGCAGTAATCATGGTACGCCAGAACTCAAACACACCGGTGCTGTCGGCCTGTCGCTCACCCAGGGTCTCGTAATCCATGGAGATGTTGACCACCTGGCCCTGCTCAGCACTGAGCCACTCCACGAAGGTGTAGGGCGAAAGCGGATATTCACTCCAGGCGGGGTCTGTGCGGCGGTTGGCCAGGTCGTTGGAAAGGTGGCGGTGGCGCAGCAGAGTCTTGGTCTTATCAATGAGCGGGGCGCACTGCAGGTCGTTGGTGTGGCGGTTGCTCATCATGCGGCCGCTGCCATCGGCCATGATGCCCTCAAACCCCATATCGTAAGCCTGGGCAGCAATGGCGTTGGAATACAGCATGCCCGTGTTCCAGAGCACCGTGGGGCGCTGCCCGAAGAGTTTTTCAATGAGGTCACAATGCTCCTCCACCTGCTCGGCAAACTCGCCAGTGGAGTACAGCGAAGCCAGTGAGGCGTAGTAGGGCATGGCCAGGAACTCCACACAGCCGGTCTCTGCCAGTTCCTGGAAAGAGGTGATGAGATCCGGGCGGTGGTATCTGGCCTGTTCCAGAATCACGCCGGAAATGGCCAGCGCAAACTTGAACTTGCCATCAGAAAGCTCAATGAGCTGCTTCATCATGCGGTTGGCAGGCAAATAGCAGCGCTCTGCCACCTCGCTGAGCACGCGCCCGTTCATGTGGTCGTCCTCGTAGAAGGCATGCTCGCCAATCTTGAAAAAATCATACGGAATCAGGCGATTCGGCTGGTGCGCATGAAATGTGAGAGTAATATTCATATCTCAGGGAAAGGGGAGAGTTATCAGTTTTTCGTTACCAGCCCAGCACGTGGTGGTATACCTTAATCATCTTGTCAGCGGCGGTTTCCCAGTTGGAGTTCTTGATATCCTGGGCGCTCTGTTCGGCCACCTGCTTGTAAAGCTCGTCATCGGTCACGAGGTCCACAATGTGCTTGGCCATCATGTTCACATCCCAGAAATCAGCCTTGAGCGCACCCTTCATCACCTCGGCCACGCCACTCTGCTTGGAGATGACAGCGGGGATGTTGAACTGGGCGGCTTCCAGCGCGGAAAGTCCGAAGGGCTCCGATACGGACGGCATGCAATACACATCCGTCATGGAGAGCAGTTCGTTCACCTTCTGCTTGTTCAGGAATCCTGTGAAGTGGAACTTATCGCCCACGCCGTGGAAAGCCCCGGTTTCGATAAGCTGGCGCAGTTTCTCGCCGGTGCCGGCCATCACAAAACGCACATTGTCGGTCTGTTCCAGTACTTTGGCGGCAATCTGCAGGAAGAACTCCGGCCCTTTCTGGGCGGTGAGGCGACCCAGGAAAAGTACCAGCTTCTCCGGGAATTTCTTCTTGCTGTGGAATACATGCACCGGGTCAGCACCGTTGTGCACCGGGAAAATCTTGGCAGGGTCAATGCCATAGTGCCCGGCAGC
>JAFXDR010000124.1 GCA_017521145.1 Akkermansia sp.
ATCGTGGAGCGCCGCAAGCTGCGCCAGTGGATGCTGCGCATCACCGCCTATGCCGAACGCCTCATCGATGAACTGGAGCCGCTCGACTGGCCGGAAAGCATCAAGCTGCTGCAGCGTAACTGGATTGGCAAATCCACCGGTGCCGAGGTGAACTTCGACTGCCAGGGCAACACCATCACCGTGTACACCACCCGCCCGGACACCCTCTTCGGTGCCACTTACATGGTGCTCTCTCCGGAGCACGAGCTGGTGCCGCAGATTACCACCGCTGAGCAGAAAGCCGCGGTGGAGGCCTACCAGGCCGAATGCGCCGCCAAGAGTGACCTGGAACGCACCGAACTGAGCAAGGAGAAGACCGGCGTATTCACCGGAGCCTATGCCACCAACCCGGTGAATGGCAAGCAGATTCCCATCTGGATTGCGGACTACGTGCTCACCGGCTACGGCACCGGCGCCATCATGGCCGTGCCCGCCCACGACAGCCGCGACTATGAGTTCGCCGTGAAATTCGGTCTGCCCATCATCCAGGTGGTGCAGCCGGACAACGCCGACACCCCCTGGCAGGACTTCTGCGGGTACGATGGCTCCATGGTCAACTCCGAACACTTCAACGGCCTGAGCGTGCCGGAAGCCAAGCAGCAGATGACCGTCTGGCTCGAAGAAAAAGGCTACGGCCACGGCAAGGTGAACTACAAGCTGCGCGACTGGCTCTTCAGCCGCCAGCGCTACTGGGGCGAACCCTTCCCCATTGTCTGGAACACAGAGGACGGCAACCACTACGCCATCCCCGAAAGCGAGCTGCCCCTGCTGCAGCCCGAGATGGAAGACTTCAAACCCAGCGGCGACCCCCGCGGCCCGCTCGTGAAGGCCACCAGCTGGATTCAGTACTCCGAAAACTTCACCCGCGAAACCAACACCATGCCCCAGTGGGCCGGTTCCTGCTGGTACTACCTGCGCTACCTCGACCCCACCAACGATGAAGCCTTCGTTGACCCGGCCGTAGAGCAGTACTGGATGGGCGGCGGCAACCCCGGCGGTGTGGATCTCTACGTGGGCGGCACCGAACACGCCGTGCTCCACCTGCTCTATGCCCGCTTCTGGCACAAGGTGCTCTATGACTATGGTCTGGTCAGCACCAATGAGCCCTTCAACAAGCTCGTGAACCAGGGTCTCATCCTGGGCGAAGACAGCCAGAAGATGTCCAAGAGCCGCGGCAATGTGGTCAACCCCGATGACATCGTGAAAGCCTATGGCGCTGACTCCCTGCGCATGTATGAAATGTTCATGGGGCCGCTCAAGGAAGTGAAACCCTGGCAGACCAAGGGTGTGGAAGGCATCAGCCGCTTCCTGGCCCGCGTGTGGCGTCTGGCCATGGTCGAGAACCAGGAAGGCGAGTGGGTACCGGGCACCAAGATTACCGGCGAAGATACCGGCGCTGTCACCCCCGTGCGCAAGGAAGTGCACAAGACCATCAAGAAGGTGACCGAAGATATCGAGGCCATGAGCTTCAACACCGGTATCTCCAAGATGATGGAATGCGTAAACGCCATGACCAGCGCCGAAACCGTCTGCGTGGCCGACTACGTGAGCCTGCTGCATGTGCTCAACCCCTACGCCCCGCACATCACGGAAGAGCTCTACAGCATCCTGCGCCAGCAGTTCAGCACCCTGCCCGCCTGCCAGCTCTGCCAGCAGCCCTGGCCCACTTTCAACCCCGAATATCTCGTGGAAAACACGAAGGAAATCGTGGTGCAGGTGAACGGCAAGCTGCGCGACAAGATGACCGTGGCGGCCGATGCGCCCAAGGAAGAGCTGGAAACCACCGCCCTCTCCCTGCCCCGCGTGCAGGAGTTCACCGCTGGCAAGACCGTCCGCAAGGTCATCGTCGTGCCCGGTCGCCTCGTGAACATCGTGGCTAACTAAAATAATTATCAATGCATCCCCCGCCGACTCTAAAAAGCCGGCGGGGGATTTTTCTATCTCTCCCGCCCCCCTTTACCCGGCGTAAGCCGGGCAAAATCACGCGTCCCCGGCGCGTTTTCACCCGCTCCGCAGGAGCGGAAAAGACTACCATTACCAGACTGCACTGCCCCCTCTATCACCGTTTTATTACCACCCAAATTCCCGCGAATCGGGAACAGCATTCCCGATTCGCGGGAATTTGCTTGACTCAAAGCATATAAAGTTCTACTATATGAGCCATGAAAAAGGCTCAGGAAACCGCATATCTGGAGCGCGCCATGAAAGCAAAGGTGGAGGAGTTGACCCAATTCTTCCCCTGTGTCCTGGTAACCGGCGCGCGCCAGGTCGGAAAGTCCACCATGCTGCAGCGCATCATGCCGGAAGGCATGCGCTACGTGACACTGGATGACTATATGGTAGCCGAACACGCGAAAAAAGACCCCATCGGATTTCTGGACGAATGGGGATATCCCCTGTGCATCGATGAGATTCAATACGCCCCGGAACTGCTTCGGGCCATGAAACTGAAAATTGATGCCGCCGAGCAGGCCCCGGGCATGTACTGGCTCACCGGCTCGCAGCGCTTTGTAATGATGAAAGGGGTGAGCGAAAGCCTGGCAGGGCGCATCGGCATTGCAGATTTACATAGTCTCTCACAGCGGGAAATGGGGCGGGCACCACTGAATCATGCACCCTTTGATCCGGCTCATCCTGCAGAGAATCTGCAGCTGAAAAACACCTGTGGTATCAGTGAATTGTACGAACGTATCCACCGCGGTGGCTATCCCCGCCTGATTCAGCAGCCTGGCCTGAACCCTGCGACCTATTTCAGCGCCTATACTCAGACCTATGTAGAGCGCGATGTGCAGGCACTCACCCAGGTGAGCAATCTCTCCGCTTTTGTCAAGCTGATGCGCTCAGCTGCCATGCGCACTGGTCAGCAACTCGTTTACAGTGACCTTGCCCGCGATGCGGATATCTCCCCAAAGACAGCGGCTGCATGGATTTCCATCCTCCAGACCTCCGGCATCGTGGAATTGCTTGAACCCTATCATGTCAATACCACCAAGCGGCTTGCCAAAACCCCGAAGCTCTATTTCATGGACACCGGTCTATGCTGCTGGCTGGCCGGGTGGGATAATCCCACCCAGCTCATGAACAGCGGCTATGCCGGAGCCATTCTCGAGACCTGGGTCTACGGACAGCTTGTGCGCAGCTTTGCCAATGCCGGGGTGCGTCCCCAACTCACCTACTACCGCGACCGCAACGGCGCAGAAGTTGATTTCCTTATCGAAAAGAACGGCTGTCTATACCCCATGGAAGTCAAGCGCAGCAGCTCACCCTCCATCAATGACCTGCGCTGGAGCAAAACTATTCCCCTCGGCCAAAACACACTCTGTCCCGGAATCGTCTTCTGCACCGCTGATTCCTATATCCCCATGCCCTTTGGTGCAGCAGGTTTCCCCATCTCGGCCTTATAACCCCAGATTCCCGCGAATCGGGAACAGCATTCCCGATTCGCGGGAATTCACCCACCGAAATCCTCACATTCACTCAGCATTGGAAAGAAGAACACGCCTGGGCAGGGTATCAACCAGAGCATCCCAGCGCTCCCTGGCGGCGCGTATCTGCTCCGCTTTCACCGATGAGGAAAGCTCCCAGGTAAGCGGCATTTCCTGCGTAAAATAGGCGGGCAGCAGGTGGTCGAAATCCACGCAGCCGCCCTGGAAAGGCGCGCGGTGGTCGCGGCTGGGCCATTCCACATCGTTCACATGGGCACCGTAAAGATATGGCTTCAGCTGCCGCAGATACTGGTCGTGGTTCAACAGCAGGAGATTGTGCTTGCGCTGAATATGCCCGAAATCGTGCCAGTAGCGCACATGCGGATTCCCGGCAAACTCTGCCAGCAGGCGGGGCATTTCCCACTCACCCGGCACCTGTTCAAAATGGCTGCGGCCCTCCACCCCGAGCACCAGGTTATACTCTGCCGCCTTCTCAGCCAGCGCATGCAGCGCCTCGCGCGCACGTTCGTAATAGAGCGGAGCCTGCTTAGCGCGGCGGCGCACCAGCTCGCCCTTGCGGAGGGCATAATCCTTGCTGCCCACCCAGGCGTGGCGCACCAGACGCTCCAGCTCCCGGGTGGGGCGGGAGCTGGTCATGAGTTCCACGCTCCCCATATGCAGCACCACGTAGCGGGCCCCTAAGCGGGCGGCCATCTGCAGCGTTTCCAGGCTGAGTCTCATGGCGCGCTCGCGCGTCTCCGGGCGGTGCGAGGTAAAGGTATACGCATCGGGCGCATCGCCCGGCACCTCAATCGGCGCGGGGCAGAAATTATGCACCCCCGCCACCTTGATGCGCCCGCCATCCACCGCCTTGATAAGCCCGGGCAGCTTGCTGAGGCTCAGCCCATGCGAAGCCTCGATATACTCGAAGCCCAGCTCGCGGATTTCATCGCACATGGCACCGCCATCCTTATGGCGGCGGCTGTTCCAGCAGGTGGAAAATACGTTCACGCCCCGCATTGTAGCGGCTGAACGCCGGGAAATCAAGCCACAAGTACGACAAAACGATTCCCAATCAAATCAAGCCCATTTTTCAGCGGTCGAAAGTTGTTTTACCCCAGGGAAGTGATGCGCAGCAAGGCCACAGCATCAGCAGCCAGGCGGCGGATAGCGGCCTCGCGGTTGGAAATGCGGGGGAGCGACCAGAGGGTGAAGTCATTGTGCGCCACAATGTTGAAATACATGCCGCGCAGCGAGGTCAGAAACCAGAGCCAGTCACCACGCTGCATGCCGGGAAAGTGGGCGCGGATGGCATCCTGCCATTCCTGCAGCGCGTAAGAATAGTGCGATTCGTACACATCGCGTGTGAGCTCAGGGTCCTCGTAGCCCATCTTGTTCAGGAAGCAGAGTACCTCCTCGCCGGAAGCCACGCTGGCATCTTTCCAGGAAGTGATGGGGGCCAGCAGCCAGGAGCAGATGATATCCTCCGGGGTGTTGGAAGCTCGTGCCTGCTCCAGCGCCGCCAGGCACACCTCATTGTACTGGGTAGAAACGAAAGCCAGCGTATCGCGGTACAGGTCAGCCTTGTGGCCGAAGTGGTAGCGGATGAGCCCGATGTTCACCCCGGCAGCATTCGCGATATCGCGCACGGCAGCCCCCTCGTACCCCAGGCGGGTAAACTGCTGCACCGCAGCGCGCATAATCTGCGCTTTTGTGGCATCGGACTTGCTCATGCCCCTTTACGTCTGTTACGGCGTTTCTCAGCTTTGCGCTCCTCCTTCTCCTCTTCCTGCCGGAGCACATACTCACGGTCTTCCTTGCACAGGCGCTGCAGCTTCACACGCGTTATCTTACCGCCATATTCCTTGAGGATAACCAGCTGCTTCTTATCATTGTATCGCTGCAACTTGCCGAAGAGGGAAATTTCGCCCGTGGCTGAGGTCCAGGTGCGGTAGCCTTTGGGGCGTAATTTCTCGCGGTATTCCTCCATTTCCTGCTCCGCCTTGATGACCCCTTCCTTGAGCAGGGAAGACACCCGGTGGGTGAAGGCATCGTATCCATCAATCCCCATCACAAACTTACCCTGGGGAGAAACAACCGCCAGCGCAGGTCGCTTGCGCAGCCCATAGCGGCGCGCCAGGCGTTCAATCGCCTCGCGGCTGTAGCGGGCGGTGGCACCAGGCTGGTGGTCTTTCAGGTCTGCACCGGAATCGAGCTTCACACGCACCACGCGGTCGCGGCACCACTCATTGAACTCAGGCGTTTCCAGCAGATTAATCCCCAGCTCCGCACTCTTGGGAGCAATCACCGAATCATGGAACCAGATGATGAGCGGGCGGCACTCGCGGTGTGCATAGCGTGTGGCACGGCCATAATTGGAAAGCCACACATTACCGCTGCGAAGCGTTTCAAACGCATTCGTAATACCCTCAATCTCCGCATCCGGATTATCGGGATCGGTGAAATACACCTCGCCCTGAGCACCGTTATCAATCTGCTCCAGTTCTTCAGAAGTGGAAACATTGTAACTCTGTGCGTTGGGGTCCACCACCTCACCGGGACGCAGCGGGTTCATCACACTTTCGGCCGGATCTTCAAAACCCATGCGGGGCTTGTCCGGATCCTCGGGTGGAGCATCCATCACAATCTCCTGCCGGGGAGCCTGCTGTTTCTGCCACGAGCAGGAAGCCAGCACCGCCACCCCCAGCCCCAGCACCACTGGACGCAAGAGGCTCATGAGGGTTCCGTGCGTTTCACTGCCTGCCAGGCAGCTTCCATTTCATCCAGCGTGGCATCTGCCAGTGATATTCCCTGTGCCTTGAGTGCCGCCTCTATGGCATTGAAACGACGCTCAAACTTGCGGTTCGCATTGAAGAGAGCCAGCTCCGGGTCCACCTTGCGGCGGCGGCAGAGATTCACCACCACAAAGAGCAAATCCCCCAGTTCCTCGGCCACATGCGGGTCCGCATCCGGCAGGTCGAGCGTCTCCGCCACCTCATCGGTCTCCTCGCGGATTTTATCGACCACTCCGGCGTGATCAGGCCAGTCGAAACCGACCTTGGCCACCTTCTTCGTAATCTTGTATGCCTGCAGCAGCGAAGGAAGCCCTTTGCCGCAATCCTGCAGGTAAGGTTTGTCCTCAATGGAATGCTCGCGGCGTTTGATGGCATCCCACTGGGAAACCACCCCCTCGGCATCATCCACCGCGGCAGTGCCGAATACATGCGGGTGGCGGCGCACCAGCTTATCAGCCAATTCACGCGCCACCTCGTTGATACCGAAGGCCGCTTCCGGGTTCTCCTGCGCCATCTCCGCGTGGAAGATGACCTGCAGGAGCACATCGCCCAGCTCCTCGCGCAGGTGCGTCCAATCGCGCTTGCGGATAGCATCAATGCATTCGTAGCATTCCTCAATCAGACTGCTGATGATGGAATCGTGAGTCTGCTCAGCATCCCAGGGGCAGCCGCCGGGCTGGCGCAGGCGGTGCATGATGGCAACCGCGCGCTCCACCTGCCGGGCCGGCTCCTGGCAGTGAATCATTTCCCAATCGGTCATTTACCCTTGCCGTTGCGGCGGTCGCGGCGTTCGTTGACAGCCTTGCCCGCCAGGATATCATCAATATGCTGCACCATATCCCAGGCCACGCGGCGGCGCTGGTATTTGCGCCACAGCAGCTCGCGGAGGGTCTGCCAGTGTTCTTCCGTGAAATCAGTGGGAGTGAATACCACCTCATCACGCTGGGAGCGCCCCAGTTTTGGCGCCACCATCAGCTGCCACCAGCCGCCGAAGTGCTGGGCTTCATACACCACCTTGTTACCATCGGCATCGCGGTCCTGCCAGGAGAACGTTTCCATCTGTTCGAACAATCAGGGGTTAGGAAAAAATCAGCGTTTGCGCTTCTGCTTCATCTCGCGGTTGATAGCATTCACATCATATTCCATGGTGGGGGCTATCTCCGTTGCCGGCCCGGCCGTATTCAGTGAAACGATGAGAGGCTTGGAACGGTTACCGCGGTTATCGTACTTGTAAATCACGCGCTGCACCAGCTTACCCTGCGGGTGGGAATACATACGTTCCTCCACCAGGCGGGCGCGGCTGTCGTAACCATAGGCCACCTTGTAGATGATATTCTTCTTGGTGTGGTCGTAGATGATGCAGCCCACGAGCTGCCCATACTTGCCTTCCGTGTAGTCATTCACCGCGGCCAGACGGCCATTGGAAGTATAAGTGGAGCAGCGCATACCCCGCCAGCCCTGCTGGCGCTGGTATATGGCGCGGGTACCATCCGGGTGACGCATCACACGCACCATATCACCGGTTTCCGGCATGGCATCAACCTGCTGTGCATGCACTGCCGGCAGCAGAACCACGGCGCAAAGAAACAGGAAACAGCGGAGCATCTTATTCATGGCACTCATTCTACTCCATGCACGCGCGCGTTGGCAAGCGGAAAGAAAGCCATAGCGGAGTTTTACTTAGCCAGGCGCAGAGCCCGCTGCATAGCAGCCAGGGTGGCATCGATATCTGCCTCGGTGTGAGCCGTGGAGATAAAGCCCGTTTCATAAGGCGAAGGAGCCACATAGACCCCCTGCTCCAGCATGGCATGGAAATAGCGGCGGAACATATCGAAATTGCCGCTCATGGCGGTATCGAGGTCATAGACCTCCTGCGTGGTGAAATGCAGGCAGAACATGGAGCCATCGCGAATAAAGGTGAGCGGCAACTGCTCATCGCGCAGGATACGGCGCACCCCTTCCTCCAGCCGGGCACCCAGCTGCTCCAGGCGGGTGTAGGAATCATGCTGCTCCAGGTAGTTGAGCTGGGCAAGCCCCGCGGCCATAGCCACCGGATTGCCACTCAGCGTACCGGCCTGGTAAACCGCCCCCAGCGGTGAAACGCAATCCATAATCTCGCGGCGGCCACCAAAGGCACCCACCGGCAGCCCGCCACCGATAATCTTGCCCAGGGTGGTGAGGTCCGGGGTGATGCCCAGCTTGCCCTGTACACCAGCAGCAGAAATGCGGAACCCGGTCATCACCTCATCGAAAATAAGCAGCGCGCCATTCTTCTCCGTAATCTCGCGCAGGAACTCCAGATAACCCGGACGGGGCAGATAGAAGCCGGCATTGCCCGGGAACGGCTCCACTATGATACCCGCAATCTCCCCCGGATGCGACGCAAAGGCCCGCTCCACAGCCGCGCGGTCATTATACGGCAGCACAATAGTGAGATTAGCGAACTCCGCCGGCACACCGGCGCTATCGGGCTCGCCGTGGGTCAGCGCACCGCTCCCCGCTGCCACCAGCAGGCTATCCACATGCCCGTGGTAACACCCGGCAAACTTGATAATATATCTGCGCCCGGTATACCCGCGAGCCAGGCGCACCGCGCTCATGGTGGCCTCTGTCCCGCTGTTGGTCATGCGCACTTTTTCAATACTGGGAATCCAGCGGCACACCGTTTCGGCCATATCGACCTCCACCCGGGTGGGGATGCCATAGCCCAGCCCGTGCGGCACCGCCGCCTGCACGGCAGAAATCACGCATTCCGGCGCATGCCCCAGAATGGCAGGCCCCCAGGTGCCCACGTAGTCGATATACTGCTTATCATCCTCATCGGTCAGATGAGCCCCCTCCGCGCGTTTCACAAAAAACGGAGCACGCTCCAGGCGCCGGAAGGCGCGCACCGGTGAATTCACCCCGCCCGGAATCACCCGGCAGGCCCGCTCAAAAAGCTCCTCAGATATCGACATGCCGGGAGTATACAGCATATCCCCGGAAAGGGAAAGCAAATTTGGACGTTTACAACTGCTCCAGCAGGAGTGCAGCCTCGCTCAGCCCCTGGGCTGCAGCCTTGGTAAACCAGCCTCGCGCCTGCTCCACATCGGCCGCCACCCCATCGCCATTGGCATAGAGCAGACCCAGGAAAAACTGCGCCCGGGCATGTCCCTGTTCTGCGGCAATGGTGTATAATCTGGCGGCCTCGGCCATATTTTTCTCCACCCCCAGGGCATTGGCAGACATCAGGCCTGCACTGAATGCAGCACCGGCATGTCCCTGTTCTGCGGCAGCGCGATACCACCGGGCTGCCTCCTTCATGTTGCGCCCGATGCCATTACCACTGGCAAAACGTTCACCCAGCGCAAACTGAGCCTCAGCTCCCCCTTGCTCTGCTGCGGCCTGAAAACATTTTCCGGCCTCGGCCCGGTTCTTTTCCACACCTTCACCGGCAGCATACAGCAAGCCCAGGTGGAACAAAGCCTCCGCATGCCCGGCATCTGCCGCCGCCCGATACCATCTGGCGGCTTCGGCCATATTCTTCTCCATCCCCTCACCGGCAGCATACAGCTGTGCCACCTGGTACCGGGCTTCTGTGTTCCCCTTCTCTGCCACCGGGGTAAGCCACCTGAGCGCCTCTGCCGGGTTCTTTTCCAGACCATCCCCCGTGGCATAAGCCTGCCCTACAACCAACTGCACAGCGGGGTCGCACTGTTCCAGCAAAGGCGCCAGCCACTTAACCGCCTCTGCTAAGTTTCTATCCACTCCCTCAGCCCCGGTAGCAAACAGACTGCCCAGGCAAAGCTGAGCCTCCACATGCCCCTGTTCTGCGGCAAGCAGATACCACTTTGCGGCCTCTGCAACATTCTTTTCCCACCCGTTTCCCGCAGCATAGTGAGCCGCCAGAGCAGCCTGGGCAGAAGCCAATCCCTGCTCTGCGGCAGACTGATACCACTTTACAGCCTCAGCAGTGTTCTGCTCCACCCCCGTACCCTCGTCACAGTGTAGTCCCAGGGCGTATTGCGCATCAGCCACCCCCTTATCAGCAGCCAGGCGATACCATTTTACCGCTTCGGCGGCATTCTGCTCCACTCCGGTACCATGGCATAACAAGCAGCCAGTGCAGCAGCAGCGGCAGCATGCCCCTGATCAGCTGCTGCCAGATACCATCCGGCGGCTTCCTCCACCCGATTTTCAGTGGTGCAATGAAGTGCAGTTTTGTATTGTGATTCCATATCGCCCTGCTCTGCAGCAGCACGGTACCACCGGGCAGCCTCTGCAGAATCAGCCGGAGCCCCCGTACCCGCTTCATAACAAGCAGCCAGCAGGCTCTGAGCCGGAGCATATCCCAATCCGGCGGCGGCCTGATAGTGAGTCAGAGCCACGGCGGCATCCTGCGCCATGCCGATACCCTCTGCAGCGCAGCGCCCCAGTTCAAGATAAGCCGGAGCATATGCTTTTTCCGCCGATTCCCGCAGCAGCGGCAGCGCCTGCGCCGTATCACCAGTCTGGAGAAGCACCATCGCTTCCGCGTGCTTTTCCTGAGGCGTCATTCCCAGCACGCCGAAGTAAAACAAACCACCCACAGTGCCGCCCACAACCAGCGCTGCACCCAGACCAAGCAGCAGCGGGCGCATGCTTCCACCTTTTTTCTCGGAACGAGGGGAGGGAGAGAGCTCTTCGTTCATATGATGTTGAGTATACAAACGCAACGCAGATGAGTCAAGATTTTAGTTAGCTTGCATGACCGCATGAGCACATGTGGGCAAAAAACAGCCTGCCGGGATACGGCAGGCTGCTGCATGGGTTCAGGAGTTACTGGATGTCAGAAACGATATTGCACGCCCACATTGCCGGAAACACCCGCACGGTCGGGGCCGATTTCGTAGGCTGCGCCCGCAGTAGCCGTCCAGCCGGGGCTGAGCGGCACGGCCACACCAACGCCAAGCTCGAAATAGAGCGGCTGGCGGTTCATGCTCTCTGCACGCCATGAGGCGGAAGCTCCCAGGAAGCGGTTCTTGACCGACACACGGTCATTAAACAGCTCCAGGTGCATGGCGGCATCGGCATAGAACAGGGCCGGAGCCTGGTTGCGCAGCACGGTGAACAGGCGGTTGTAACTTACCCCCAGGATGATTTCTGATTGCCACTCGTTATCATAAGCGGTCACCAGGCCGGCCTCTCCCATCCCCCGCTCGCGCATGGTGTCCAGCTTGTGCCAGGAGAGGTTCAACGCGGCATAGGGCGTAAGCGTAGCAGTCTCGCTCAGCTTGTAATCAGTGCTGATTTCATAGCCGAAATTAAGCGAGAGGCTGTCAACACTCCCCTTACCCGTGCCGACAAAGGTATGGTACCCGGCTTCCACCAGCACATTGCGATTAGTATCGAAACTGCTGGTTGCGAGACCCACCGAAGCCCGGTGCTTGAACCGCCCGGTCACTCCGGCGGCATAGGCATCCACGAAGAAGGTGTCTGCCTCTATCCGGGAGGAGCCGGATTTACCTGTGCTTTCCTCATAACCCAGGCTCAGGCCCACGCGCAACTTGCAATTCACCGAGCGGTCAATGCCCAGCATCGCGCCATTTGCGGAGCGGCTGTAATCCTCCAGATAAGCATCGCCGCAGAGTTCATCGTGCGAGCTGGTGTAGGTCATCCACACATTGTTGCGACGCACTACTCCACCCATGCCATTCGCATCCGCACACACCGGCATGAGCATCTGCCCGCGCAGATTCTCCAGGTGTCGGCGGCTCGAATCAAACATCATGAGACGGGGCAGGACATTGCCCGTTCCGGCCACACTCTGCAAACCACGCTGGGCAGCCCCCTCGCTGCGGGTATAATCAAACGCATCGATGAGATTATGCAGACGATTCGGGCTGGCAGCCAGTGTACCTTCGCTGTGGTGGAAGGTATCGGAGATTTCCCTGAGTGCATTGGCCACCTGCTGCATCTGCGGAGTCTTGGAAGCACTGCGGTAGTTCTTGCTGTACACCAGATCCACATGGTCTCCACCGTTCTCCAGATGCACGTTGCGCTCCTGCAGGATGCGCAGGTATGTTCCATTTCCGCTCTCAGCCACATCGTAGAGCACGTCCTCATTGATATCAGTTGCCATCGTCCCCTGCATAATGGTAGTGCGGGCACCTTCAGCCGCCGTGGCGGCTGCATCGTTGTGCATGACATACACGCGTGCAGTGCTGGGAGCCGTGGCGGTGCTGGTACTGTTCAGCCCCGTTCTGGCCGCTGCGTTGATTGTTCCGGAAGCTTGAATCACGTCCGAGCTGGCAGACCCATCTTCGGCGATTTCGGCATTCAGCTTGATAAGCGTTGCATCGCTCAGGTTCATATCCGAAGCAGCCACTACATCTCCGGGAGCTGCCTTGTTAACCTCCAGCACGGAGCCCACCGTTGTAAAATCCGCACGGGAATTACCATCCTTCGTGTACGAACCATCGGAGCTACTGCCGTCGGAAATAAGGGTTCCTCCGGTCAGGTGTTCATTATTTACTCCGGCTTCATCCCATGTGGTATCCAGGGTGCCGATCTGTGTTCCGGGCGCAGTAATAACCAGATCCGTGTTCTTCAGCACAATACTTGCACCGCTCCCCACACCGGCACCTGATACCGTAATCCAGGAGCCAGGGTTAGCAGAATCCGCCACGCTGCCATCCGCCGGATTACCACTGTGGCTTCCGTTGGCATATATCGTACCATTGAATGAAGTGTGATCATAATTGAGCAGCAATTCATCACCTCCGGATTTATTGATGATACCCGCGCCTGTCAGACGACCGTTCAGAGTAGAGGCCGCCTTCATATTCAGCACAGTATCACCATCCACACTGATACGCCCCGTACTGGTAGCGGCGTTTTCAATGCTCAGGGTTCCGTTCTCCAGATCCACACGGTTCCGGAGAATGATGTTGCCGTCATTCTGCGCCATGATATTCGGCTCATTTCTGACGGTATCCTGCACACTCACATTATTGAGCGTGATACCCGCGCCGTCATCTTCGCCCCTGGAGATAATCTTCATCGCATCCCCCGTCACAACAGCCAGTTTATCATCGCTCCGGCCATCGTCAACATCACCGGCAATGAGCACCGTCTCTCCCGAGATGGAGGAATCCTCAATCCAGGTATCTTTTCCGGCACCGGTGATGATGGAGACATCACCCTCCGCTCCCAGGGCCTCAAGCGCAACATTTCTGATGTAGTTGTCATCATGGATGGAGATGGAACCATTCTCAGCCTTGATGCGTGTAGCGCCGGGATCTGTGCCGGTAATGATATTCTCACCAGCAATCGTCACATTCCCGCCTGCGGTGAGTGTGGTCATCTCTCCTGCGGAGGAGGTAACTACATTCTGCAGGGATGCAACGCTGCTACCCACATCGCTCAGGGTTATGTTGCCAGCCTTAGCTGTCACCGTGGAATCAACCACTGCATTCTGAGTATCAGCAGTCATGGACACATGCAGGCCAGCCTCTACTGATGAAGCGCCCGAAATGGCATTAGCATCACCCGTCAGCTCCACATTTTCGCTGGCAGTTACAGCAGCTGCATTCCGGATACGGTTTTCCACCGTATCAGTAGTAAGGTTCTCGTTGCCCATGGTCAGCGCGCCTCCCTGGGCTTTCACCTCTGAGCCATCAATGGTGTTGACTGCCTCACCAGTTATCCCGATGCCAGCATTCTCAGCCCGGACAAAGGCACCATCGGAAACGGTATTGTTCGTAGCTGCACTGATTGTCACCGGCCCGGAAGCCGCCACCTTGGTTCCGGCTCCGGCAATCTGGTTGCCGCCTATCGCAGCGGTTATATCAATGCCCGCCTGCTTCGACTTCACCACAGCAGCTTCACCAATCAGGTTATTGGTGTCGGCTTCGATTTTGACCGCTTGCCGAGCTTCCACCCGGGTATCGGTGCCGGTAATCTGATTGCCGCCATCCGCAGAAATGCTGATATTCTTCGTATCCGAAAGAACTGTG
>JAFXDR010000125.1 GCA_017521145.1 Akkermansia sp.
CAGGCCAAGTTCCTGGCCAGCCAGGGCATCAAGTCCGTTTTCATCACCGGCTCCACCGGTGAATCCGCCCACATGCAGCTCACCGAGCGCAAGGAAAACATGGCCGCCTGGGGCGAGGCCGGCAAGAAGTACGGCATCGATGTCATCGTGCACACCGGTGGCAACTGCGTATACGACGGCCGCGAGCTCGCCGCCTATGCTGCCGAATGTGGCGCTACCGGCACAGCCAGCAACTCCCCCTGCTACTTCAAACCCGGCAGCATCGACCTGCTGGTGGACAGCCTGGCCGTGGCCGCCTCCGGTGCCCCTGAGCTGCCCTTCTACTTCTACGACATCCCCGTGCTCACCCACGTGGGCTTCAACCCCTGCAAGATGATTGAGGCCTGCGCCAAGAAGATCCCCAACTTTGTGGGTGTGAAGTTCACCAACCCCGACCTGGCCCTGTACATGGACGCCCTGAACTACGACGGCGGCAAGTACGACATCCCCTGGGGTGTGGACGAATGGTTCCTCGGTGCCTATGCCACTGGTGCCAAGGGCGGTGTAGGCTCCTCTTTCAACTATGCTCCCAAGCTGTATGATGACATCATGAAGGCCGTGGATGCCGGCGACCTGGCCGAGGCCCGCCGCCTGCAGCAGCTCTCCGTCACCATGATCAACATCATCGCCGGCAAGGGCTACATGGGCTGCTGCAAGTACCTCATGAGCGAATGGACCGGCGTTGATTTCGGCCCGGCCCGCCTGCCCATGGGCAAGCAGGATAAGGCCACCCTCGAAGCTCTCAAGAGCGAGCTCAAGGCCATCGGCTTCTACGATTGGGCTATCTACAAGTAAAGCTCTAACCCCGTTGTTTCCTCATGGACACAAAAGCACTTGGCGAATTCTACAAAGACAAGCTGCTCAATGAGGTAGCACCGTTCTGGTTCCCCCGTTCCCTGGACAAGGTGAACGGGGGGCTCTACCACTGCTACGCCGCTGATGGCACGCTGGTCGATACCGACAAGAACGTATGGGCTCAGGGGCGCATGGCATGGATGCTCCTCACCTGCTACAACAGCATTGAAAAGAATCCGCTCTGGATGGAATGCGCAGAAAGCGCCCTCAAATTCCTGGAAGAGAAATGCGCAGACCACGAGCTCAACCGCATGTACTTCCACGTAACGGCCGAAGGAACACCCATCCGCATGCGCCGCTATGCCTACAGCGAATGCTTTGCAGCCATTGCCTGGGCTGCCCACTACGGTGCCACAGGTGACCCGCACAGCGCCGAGCGCGCCCGCAACTGGTTCGGTGTCTTTGCCGATATCTTCTTCACCCCCGGCAAAATGGCACCCAAGAGCACAGGCAACCGCCCGGGCGAAAACCTTGGCTGCCGCATGATTATGCTTGTCACCGCGCAGGAGATGCGCCGCTACCTTGGTGATGAAGGCGGTGTGTACACCGCCTGGATTGACCGCTGCATTGATGACCTGCAGCGCCTCTTCCTGCACGAAGACATCCAGGCCGTGCTCGAAAACGTGGCTCCGGATGGCTCCGTCATCGACCACTTCGATGAACGCGTCCTCAACCCCGGCCACGATATCGAGGGTGGCTGGTTTGTGCTGGAGGAAGCCCGCTACCGCGGCGGCGATAAGAAGCTCATCGAAATCGGCTGCAAGATGATTGACTGGGCGCTCGCCCGCGGCTGGGACAAGAAATATGGCGGCCTGCTCTACTACACGGATGTCTACAACAAACCCGTGCAGGAGTACTGGCACAACATGAAGTTCTGGTGGCCGCACGATGAAGCCCTTATCGGCACCTGCCTGGCCTATATCATGACCGGCGATGAAAAGTATGCCGAATGGCACCAGCGCATCCACGACTGGTCTTTCGAGCACCTGCAGGACAAGGAGCACGGCGAGTGGTTCGGCTACTGCAACCAGGATGGCTCCACCACCAACGGGCTCAAGGGCTCCATGTGGAAATCCTTCTTCCACCACCCGCGCGCACTCTGGTGCTGCGCTCACTATTTCGGGGCAATTCCGGCCCCGTCCACACAAGCTTAACGTGACACATTAACCCATGATTATCGGTATTCTCAACTCCGGTGGCGACTGCCCCGGCATCAACGCGGTAATTGAAGGCTACGTTTCCGCAGCCTACCGCCGCGGTTGGCGAGTTATCGGTTTCCACGACGGTTTTGAAGGTCTCCTGCCCGTGGCAGGCGGCCGCCGTTATGAAACCCTGACTCCTAGCAAGACCCACAAGATTCGCGCCTACGGCGGTACCATTCTGGGCACCACCAGCACCGGCAACTTCAAGGTTGTCACCAACAAGGTGGGGCGCCGCCAGGTAGACCGCGAAGTCATGGCCAAGGCCAAGAAGACTATCAGCGCACTCGGTCTGCAGGCTCTGGCCGTTATCGGCGGCAGCGGCTCTGCCCGCACGGCAAAGCTCCTCTCCGAGGAAGGTCTGCCCGTGATTTCCATCCCCAAAACCATCAACAACGACCTCTGCAGCGACTCCGACTACACATTCGGGTTCCACAGTGCTGTTTCTGTGGTGACTGAATCCATCGACCGCATCCGCACCACCGCCAATGCCCACCAGCGCATGATGGTGATTGAGGTGATGGGCGACATGTCCGGCTGGATTGGTCTTTACGGCGGCATTGCTGCTGCGGCAGACGTGGTGCTCATTCCCGAAATCGAGTACGACCTTGATAAGGTGATTGAATGCATCAAGGCCCGCAAGGCCACTGGGCAGCGCGAAATCATCGTAGTAGTGGCAGAAGGTTCCCGCCTCAACGGCCAGCTGGTCACCGTGCACAACAAGGAAAACGGCGATGAACGCCTCGGCGGCATCGGTAACCGTCTCTCCCACATCCTGCAGGAGCGCACCGGCATCGAAACCCGCTACTGCGTGCTGGGCCATACCCAGCGCGGCGGCACCCCCTGCGCCTTCGACCGCATCCTCGGTGTTCGTTTCGGCGTAGAAGCCGTAAAACTCATCGAGCAGAAAGACTTCGGCAAGACTGTCGTACTCAATGGTCTCAACATTGACAATGTGCCCATTGAAGAAGCCGTGGCTCACCACCGTTTCGTCAACCCCGACAGCCAGATTGTCAGCACGGCACGCGACCTCGGCATCATCTTCGGCGACCGCAAGCCGGAGGAAATGCACAGCGACCGCAAACAGGCCAGTACTTCGGGATGCAAAGCCGCCCGCAAGTGCTCCAAATCCAAGTCGGCTAAGTCTAAATGAATAAAACCCTCACATATCTGTGTACGTTAGGGGCAGCGGTCAGCAGCATGCTCACCTCCTGCTCTCACCAGGAGATTATCACGCCGGAAAAAACCACCCCCAGCTATGTAGCGCTGGAGGTCAACTCCGGGCGTGTTCTCTACGCGTCCAATTCCAATCTGAAGCGCCCCATCGGCATGCTGGCCAACCTGGCCACCGCCGTGGTGGTCATGGACTGGGTGAAAGCATACCAGGTGGATATGAACCGCCTTATCACGGTGCCGGCAGGTGCCGTAGCATGGCAGCGCACGAACCTGCTCCGCCTGCGTGCAGGCGACAGTATCTCGGTACGCGATGCCATTTACTCTGCACTCATGTGGGACGACAGCGCCTGCGCCACCACCCTGGCCTACGCCTGCGGCAGCAATCTGAGCACAAGCAATCCTGAGGGAGCCTTCATCGCGCAGATGAACAACCTCGCCCGCCGCCTGGGCATGACCTCTACCGTGTTCAAGGGAACCAACGGTGCAGTCATCACCCAATCCTCGGCCCGCGACATGGCTCTGCTGGGCATGTACGCCATCAACGATACCGACCTGATGGCCATCACCGCCCAGACGGGTTGCATTGTCACCATTCACACCCCCTCCGGCACCCGCCGCCAGACCATCCGCAACAACAACAAGCTGCTGAGTGGTTCCGGGCATGTGGATGGTCTCAAGGTGGGGCAGTCCCGCAGCGCGGGCAGCTGCCTCATGGTGACCGCCCGCCGCGCCTCGGTCAAGCGCATCAACCCCGCCACAGGCAAGGAAGCAACCTTTGCCCAGCGCCTGCTGGTAGTGATGCTCGGCATGCCCTCCTCCAACACCCGCTACAAGGAAGCAGCCCGCTTCCTGCGCGATGGCTGGAACGCCTGGGATGCCTGGCTGCCCACTAACGATTACCTGGATAGAACGAAATTCATCATACTCCCCAATTAAAATCTTATGAACATTGGTATTCTCAACGCCGGTGGCGACTGCCCCGGTCTCAACGCCGTGATTGAAGGCGCAGTTGCCGCCGCTTCCGCCCGCGGGTGGACGGTTTACGGTTTCTATGATGGCTTTGAGGGTTTGCTCTCCACGCCCGAAAACGAGCGCTGGCGTATCCTGACCCCCGAAAACTGCCTCAACATCCGCTCCACGGGTGGCACCATCCTCGGCACTGTGAACAAGGGTAACTTCACCGTGAAAAGCGGTGTGGGCGGCCGCATGCAGATTGCCGAAGACGTACTGGCCCGCAGTAAGGCCACAGTGGAACGCCTCGGGCTCTCTGCCCTCATTGTGGTGGGTGGCGACGGCTCCCAGACCATTGGTCAGGAACTCCGCCAGATTGGTCTGCCCATCGTGGGCGTGCCCAAGACCATTGATAATGATCTGGGTGCTACGGACTACACCTTCGGATTCTGGACTGCCGTTTCCGTGGTCAGCAAGCAGCTCGACCGCCTGCGCACCACCGCTTTCTCCCACCAGCGCATGATGGTGGTGGAAGTGATGGGCCGCCACGCCGGCTGGATTGCCCTGTACGGTGGTATCTCCGGCGGTGCAGATGTGATTCTCATCCCCGAGATTCCTTTCACCCTGGAAGATGTGGTACGCAAGGTGGAGCTCACCAAGGCTCTCGGCCAGCGTGAAATCATCATCGTTGTGAGCGAAGGTGCCACCATTGGCGGCAAGCTTCTCACGCTGGATGAAGAGACCAAGGGCGAAGTGCGTCTGGGTGGCATTGCCGCATTCCTCTCCACCAAGCTGGAGACCATCACCGGCATCGAAACCCGCTATTGCGTGCTGGGCCACACCCAGCGCGGCGGCTCACCCATTCCCTTCGACCGCGTGCTCGGCGTGCGCTGCGGCGCCAAGGCTATCGACCTCATCGAGCAGGGCAAATTCGGCGAAACCGTCGCCCTGAACCGCACCGATATGGTTTCCATGCCCATTGAGGAAGCCGTGCGCACCCTGCACCTGGTGGACAGCAAGAGCCAGCTTATCGAAGCTGCCCGCGAAATCGGCATCTCCTTCGGCGATGCCGAGGAACCCGGTTCCCTTTAATTGCAGGTTCTCACAGTCCCGTAATTCTACCTCCGCCGCAAGATGTTCTTGCGGCGGAGCTTGTTTTACTCCCCCCTGTATCGCCGCGCCGCACTTGAGAAACAAGCCGTGGATAAATGAGAAATTATCGGCTCAGCCTGCCAGCCACCTGCCACCCATCGGCAAGCCCTCGGCAGAGGGGCTGCCGGCCAACTGAAAAGGCGTTGAGGATTTCCCCCAACGCCTGATTTATTTTCCTGCTCACTCCAGCGGCCATTGATAGCTCACATACGCCACGCGGTTGTTTCTACCCGCCCTCAGCGGGTCAATCCCGCACGCCAGCAATATGCTCAAGCAATCGCGTATCAGGTCGCGCCCGGAGGCCGATGCCTGCGGCTCATGCGCCCTCAGCTCAGCCACCACAGCCTCAGCCAAATCATCCGTGGTGCGGCCATCAGCCGTCCACAAATAACGCTGGTAAATCTGGCCACCAACAGGCGAAATCTCCTCCACCGCGTCCAGATCTCCGAGTAAATCCGTCAAAAACACCTCCTGCGTCTCCTTAGGCGCACCCGGTTTCAGCGGGCGGGCCAACATCAGGGAATCCCATATCGCATCCCTCAGCCGCCGCCGGAAAACCCTCTCGGCCTCCTCACTCAGCACATCTTCCAGCTTCGCCCACGGCACCCGCGTCTGCCTTTGCCGCAGCTCCTCCAACTGCGCCGCATACGCCTCAGCGGGCTGCATTCCGGCGCTCACCTTAGCGGCAGCATTCTGCCACCACACCCGCAGCACAGACCGCACAGGCGCGCACCAACCCAGCAGCACCGCGTCCTCAAACCAGAAAAAACTCAGCGTCAGTCCGGCTGCCCCCAGCGAGTAGAACAGCGTCCACGGCTCCTTGCCCTGCCACGGGCTCGCGGCACCAGCAGCCAAGGCTTGCACCCCCTGCGCCTCATACTGCCTCAGCGTCTCCATCACCGCGCTGCTCTGCGCCTGAATAAGCGTCATATTCACCTGCCGCAGCAAAGCCACAGCAAAGCCATCATGCGCCGAGGGCTCCGCCTCAGCGAAATCAATCGTGTGTTTCATTTTCTGTTTTTGTTGTTGAGTTTACGCACAACCCCGTCGGGCCGTGCCCCCTCATCATAGCACACCGCCTGCCAGCGTGCAAGCCAACAGACACACTTCTCGCTCGACACCTCCAGCCCCGCATGATAGAATCCCCACAACTCCACGACGGTGGAGCCCCGGCCTCTGTGCCGGTTGTTGAGTGGCACCGCCGGGCTCCGGCTCGGCGGTGCTTTCAACCTTTAGGCCTCCTTGCGGCCATCCTCCTCCGGCTTCGCGCCGCGCTTGTGCGGCCATCGCTCCAGCAGCGTATCAAGCGCCGCAATCAGCCTCGGGCGCAACCTCTCCGGGTTAATATACCACATTGCAGGCTCCGTCCCCTTTTCATACGGCGGGAAAGGCTGTTTCTTCCCGTTGCCGATAAATCGGAAACTCCTGTGCAGCGGGTAAATATAGCGGTAAGTCTTAGCCCTAAACGGCACCATATCACCCGCCAGCAGCTCCGCATTCGTCCGCATGAACCCACTCGCGCACGTGGCATTCGTCAAATTCTGCTCGTGGTTCACCTCACCGCTCCGGCGGTTCAGCAAGAACGTCGTCCAATGATAGCCATAATAATCAAAATTCGCCGCCTTGTAAATCGTCCCGCAGCCCACGCGCCCATCCGCAAAACTCTGCACCGCCACAATAGTCGGGTCAAGCCGCTTCAACAGACGGAAACTCGCCCCCAGCAGAATCGTCTCCGCATTCTTCCCCAGCGTATCATCTAGCCACATACGGTTCAGCTCAATCATCCACCCGCCCGGCACGCTGCTCTCACACACCCGCGCCCGGGGCGACTTCATATAGCCGAAACTAGCCACCCCCAGGCACTCCTCATCAGCCTCCGCACCCTCGCGGAAAATGCCGAAATTATGAATCCCGAAGCTCGCCAGCCACTTATGGCTGTAATGCCCCTTAATCACCAGCTCACGCGCCACATCCTTGGGCACAGGCCGAATCACCAGCACCCCCATGTGCGCCGTCCTCTTTCGTATCGTGTATTGCTCACTCATAACTCAATCAATTGGTCTTGTAAAGAAACCGTAAACTCAGCTTCAATATTGCCGCTGGCCGAAGCCTCATCCGGGTCATAATGCCAGCTCGCGCTGCCACTCACCGCCACGCCGCTGCCTCCGTCATCATCTTCGTCGTCATCATCACCACCCGGCGGATACCATGGCCCCGGCCCGGGTTGTCGGGGCATCAAGCCAGTTCGGCGGCTCAGCAAAACAACTTGCCGTCAGCAACACACCATCAGCCGCGCTCCCCGCTATCGCCAGATACAGCTTTCCATACGAGCTCTCCAACTGCTCTGCCGCAAGGAGCTCATACGGCGGTGCCACCGCAGGCCACACCTCATACCCCGGCGTATACCTCCCCTCAAAATAGTGGAGCGCCACCCCTTTCCCCTCAATACTCGCCGGGTCAAAGCGGTAATCCTGCGCCGTCTCCGCGTGGTAAATCGGCGGTGCCTCATCAATCATAAAACCGCGCACCGCCGCTGGCCAACTCTCATACCCCGTAGCCTCCTGCACAGTCGGAGCCTCCGGCGCCCACTTAAGCACCAGCCAGGCCACGCCATAACGCTCACCGTAATGAAACCTCCCGCACACACTCACCGGGGCCGCCATCGCCGCCGGAGCAGGTAACCCCGGCACCGTACCCGCACGCCCCAGAAAATTCTCCGTACCCATCAACCCCACAGCCGCCTGCACCCGCAGCCCATCCTCATCCACCGCTGGCTCCGTTCCCTCTGCCTCCCAAGGCAGCAGCGCACAATGACTCGGCGCACAA
>JAFXDR010000126.1 GCA_017521145.1 Akkermansia sp.
ACCACTGCCGGTGGAAGAACCGGGCAGAGATACACTCAGGCGCTTCTCACTCACCAGCGAGGTGGCCACAATGAAGTAAATGAGGAGGAGGAAGCAGGCGTCCATCATGGACGACATGTTCATCTGCGGCTCTGCCTCGGGCTCCTGTTCGCGTTGTTTGCGTCTTGCCATATGCGGTAATCTTTCTTTAAATAGGTTTATTTAGCCGGCAGAGTGCCGAACACCACATTGGACAAACCAGCCACAGCAGCGCAGCGAATCACCGTTGCAGAGCGATCCCAGGCAGCATCCTTATCACCACGGAGGTAAAGGCGAATCATGCTGGGGTCAATATTCTTGGCTTTCCACATCTCAACCTGCTTCGTGATGAAGTCGGTCAGGTCCTGAGTCTGCTCGGGCGCAAAGCCGATAGTCTTGGCGCCATCAGATACACTCCAGGCGGTACCAGGGGCATAGCTTTCGCCGAACTTCTTGGCCGTGCGGTCATCCATCTTCTCAATGTCAGGGAATACGTTGACCACCACGCAGCCATTAGCATCCTTCATATCGGAGCAGGTAATGGCGTTGGGCATCTTGACACAAGGGTCCTTGGCCACCGTAATCTGCGAGGCATTCACCACGAAGAAAATAATCAGCAGGAAGCAGGCATCCATCATTGATGACATGTTCAGCTCTGCTTTCGTCTCATCTTGAGCACGTGCATTCTTCTTTGCCATATCTTTTGACGGGGTTTTCAGTTATGCCGGTTCTGAGCGGGCAATCCAGGCATCAGAACCGGCCCTTGTACACGAGAGGGGGAATTAAGCCTCCTCCTCTTCGCCTTCTTCCTCCTCGTATTCCTCTTCGTCTTCCTCGTCATCGCCACCGAAGCCTTCGGGGATGCGGGCAAGCATAGCCTCGCCATTCAGCGTGTTGATGGCGGCATTCATCATGTCTTCCACGGCATTGATGCATTCAGCCTCACGAGCCTTGGCAATCTTGTTCTGGAAGTAGAACACCGGCAGAGCGATAAGGGAGATAATCAGACCCCAGAAAGTGGTAAGAAGTGCCACGGAGATGGAACCTGCAAGCGTGGTCGGGTCAGCCTGGCCGGTTTCAGCCAGCACGGCGAAGGCTTCCACCATACCCTGAATGGTACCGAACAGACCGATGGTCGGAGCCGTCGAGCCGGAAAGGGCAATCAAATCAACGAAACGCATCAGAGCGGGGCGTTCATTAGCAGTGAAATCAGCCACAGCGTCAGACACGCTGTCCTTGCCCAGATCTTCGGGGCGGTTGGCATCCACATTCGGCAGGGCATAAGCAACCAGGCGGCCCAGGTAAGTGGGGCTTTCGGTAGCAAGCTTGATAGCGGACTGCACGCGGCACTCGCTCATGAGAGCCACCAGTTCGTCGCGCAGGGCAGCGGGGGCGAAATGCTTCTTATTGAGCTGCATGGCGCAGTATACGACCAGCATAATGGTGATGAAGAACAGAATCACCAGGGGAATCATGGTCCAGCCACCATCAATAACCCACTTCTGGAGCATGTTGGTCTGCTTGGCAGCAGCTTCACCTTCTTCCTGTGCAAGCACAAGACCGGGGAGAGTAATCATGGCAGCGGTCAGCAGGGACAGCGCACGTACACTAAAACGAGTAATCATAGATTTCATAGCTTGGTAATGCAGAATTGACTTCTCTATTTAATCACATTCTCCCGACTTGGCAAGAAAGAATTGCAAATTCCCCCACTTTTCCTGAAAAAAAATCTGATTTTTATTGCACAGCTCTGGGATTAACCTGCGCCGCACGGAGAATCTCCGGCGCCAGTTGAGTATTCTCCCGCACCCCGGTAAAAGCGGCTGCTCCGCACCCGGCCGCATAGACCGGCACAGCCACGCCGCTGTGGCGATACGTGCTGAAATGAGCATCTGCCTTACCCTCTTCTTTTTTGCCACCCAGAAGCGACAAACCACCCGTCTGGTGGTCAGCTGTCACCACCAGCAGGGTATCCGGGTGCAACTTCATCCATTCCAGCACCACCCCCACAGCTCGGTCAAAATCGAGCACCTCACGCACCGCCTCCGGCAAATCATTCGCATGGGCAGCAATATCAATCTTGGAGCCCTCCACCATCAGGAAGAAGCCATCCGCATCCTTCTCCAGCACCCGGAGTGCTTTCGCCACAGTCTGCGGTAACCAGTCGCCCCGCTTACCTGCTGGTTCACACTCACCAGGGGCAGCCAGTTCCAGCAACTTGCAATTCCGTGCCAGCATTTCTTTCTGTTTCTCACTGAAATCCCCTTCCCCGCCACCGGCCACCACATCAAACCCGGACTCCACCAGGGCTTTTGCGATTGCGGGGGTATCGTGGCGGCTCTCCACATGGGCGTAGAAAGCGGCCGGCGTGGCATCCGTTACCGATTTAGTCACCACAATTCCCGTGGCTTTTCCAGCCCGGCGCATGTGTACCGCCAGGGAATCCACGGCATTACCTTCGGGGGTGAGCCCCAGTTGCCCATTGATAGCCTTGCAGCCGCAGGCAATGGCCGTCCCCCCGGCGGCAGAATCCGTAATCGTGTGCGAGGCCGAGGTGGTGATACTGAAGCCAGTCACCGGAAGGGCGGTTATATTGAGCTTCCCCTTATTGCACAGCCATGCCGTCCACACGTGCTCTGCCCCCATACCATCACCAATCATGAGCACAATGTTGCGCGCCTTCTGTTGCCTCACTCCGACAGGCGCTTCCTTTATCTCATGCGCGCGCGCGTGTTCATATTTCTGCGAGGCGCAGGACACCAGGCCAAACGCCAGCAAGCCGCATACTAATATAGCCTTTTTCATTTCCGGAAACAAAAAGCCGCCGAGGCGAGCACCTCGGCGGTCTTGAAAAAAATTAACACCTGTGGGCAAAATTACTTGCTCACACCGTCGAGCACCTTCACAGGACCGTTCACCTGGTCACCAGGCTGAGCGGCGGGAGTTGCGGGCTGACCAGGCTGCTCGGCAGGAACAAGATCAGCGGGCACCTTGCGGAGCTTGGGTGCAGACTGAGTCTGGCAGCAGCAGGAGCTGAAAGCCACAGCAGATACGACGGAAAGGATAATGGCGGTGAATTTCATAAAGCAGAATATGGTTAGATGATTCCAATGCGTATTCAATCAAATTCGCTCAAAATAGTCAATACAAATTTCGTCTCCGCCGCACTTTTTAGGCATTTACTCCCGTAGGAAACACTAAACGCTTGAAAAATGACAGTCCGGCTGTTATAAGAAGAACCGTAACGTATGGCAAAGCGCAACAAAGGCAAACTTCTTTTCTCTGCACATGGCAAGGCATCCGGCAAGAGCCTGATACGCCGCATTATCATTGGCGTATCAGTGGTGGTCATGCTACTCATTGTCCTGCTGGTTGTCGGTTATTACCAGCTTCTTTCCTACCTGCAGGGAAGTGATTTCCGCCAGAAGATTTCTACCGGTGCCACCGCAGCCCTCAAGGCCGACAAGGTGGAAATCCTCAGCAATCTCCGCATTGACGGCAGCCGGGTATCCGTTTCCGGTGTGAATCTTGCCAGCGTCAAGAATATTGAGCAGGCCCGGATTGGCCGCATCAGTACCGAAGTAAACCGGAGCGCCCTCCTGGGACGCCGCCTGCACCTGCACAAACTCAGCGTGGAAGAAGCTTCGCTGCGTATCGCCACCAAGCCAGCACAACCCGGCAGGACTGCCCCGGTTGCCACGTCCGGCAAACCCGCATCAGCAGCCAGAACAAGCAGTGCCGGCAACAAGGGCGGTTTCGACAAAGACGCATTCAAGCTCGACCTTTTTGAATGCAAGGATGCCGATATACACTACACGCATAAGGGCAAGACCTATCAGCTGCTCGGCGCCACGGTGACCGCCATGCCGATTCCGAAATTTGCCCGCGATGCCTGGCAGTTCAATGCCGAAAACGCGCGTTTCCACACCCCGTTTTCCTGGCTGCGCGATTGCAGTGTTAAATCAGCCACCGCTGTATACCACGGTAAGAATCTGGATTTAACGGATTGCAACATCATGCTGACCCCCGGTGAAATGCGCGCTAAAGCTCACTATGATTTAGGGCAGAACCGCTGGACCGGCGATATTCAGGTGAACAAAGGCGATATCCGCCGCATTCTGAATGAAGACTGGAAGAAGCGTTTCAGCGGCGAAATGTACAGCCGCATTGTGCTGACCGGAGCCAACGGCGGCATCAGCTCTGCCACGGGTAGTCTTTCCGTTCTCAACGGTGTGCTCGAAGGGCTTCCCTTCCTCTCCCAGCTTCCGCTCGGCAGCACACATCCTTACCGCACCATTCCTCTGGATAAGGCAGATTGCCAATTGCTCTACCCCTACAATGATGACAAGGTAAAGAATGCCTGGCTGTTCGATAAGATACACATCAGCGCCAAGCGGGGGCTCATGATTGTGCATGGTCATATCCTGGTGGGAGAGGGTGGCAAACTGGGTGGCACGCTCACCATTGGTCTGCCTGAACGCATCGCCAACACCCTGCCTGTACCTCGCGGGCAACTGGTTGACCAGCTGTTCACCGCAGAAGGCGAGGAAAAAGGCTACCTCTGGGTCAATATGAACCTGAGCGGCACCATCGATGACCCGCAGGAAGACCTCAGCATCCGCATTGCCACCCTGGTGGGACGCAGCCTGGGCAAGGCGGTCACCGAAATGCCGGTAAGTGCTGCCGCCGGGCTCTTCAACACCCTGCTCACCACGAAAAAACACGCCGCAGAGGAGGAATCCTCCTCTGATACCGAAGACGAAGGCGAGACTGAGGAAGGCGATGCCGAAGAGCCCCGCCCCACAGACCCCATCAATGAAGCAGCCGGAGCCGCCGGCACCATTTTCCGTTCTCTGTTCTGATACCCCCATGAACCAGCAATACCCTTCCCAGTATATTGACTGCGTCTGCACCATCTGCGAACGCTTCGCTCCCACAGCCTACCATGCCACCCTGCCCAATGGCAAAAGCACGGTGGCCTTTGTGCAGAGCAAGGAGGCACACCTGCTCGATATCATCAAACCCGGCGATAAGGTGAACGTGACCATCTGCCCCGCGGATTTCGAGCGGGCACGCATCCGCAGCATGGTCAGAAACCACTGACAGTACACCCCATGAAGCAAAAGCCGGAAGTACTTGCACCTGCAGGCAATTGGGATTGCGCACGCGCCGCTGTTGCCAATGGAGCAGATGCCATTTACTTCGGGCTCGACCAGTTCAACGCGCGCATGCGCGCAGATAATTTTACCAGAGAAGATCTGAGTGCCCTCATGCCCTTCCTGCATGGCCACGGCGTGCGCGGCTATGTGACCATGAACGTGCTCATCTTCCCGGGCGAATTCGAGCAGGCGGTGGACTATCTGGATGCTCTGGATGCCGCCGGGGTCGATGGCGTGATTGTGCAGGATATGGGGCTGGCTGCCCTCATTTCCCAGCACCGCAAAGCCGGGCGCTGGAGCATTGAGCTGCATATCTCCACCCAGATGACCGTGAGCAGCCCGGAGGCTGTACGCCTGGTAGATGAACTCTTTGATCCGCAGCAGATTGTTCTCTCGCGCGAACTCTCCCTGCGCGAAATTGAAGCCTGCGCCAAAGCCACGACCAAACCTATCGAGGTCTTCTGCCACGGGGCCCTCTGCGTGGCCTACTCCGGCCAGTGCCTCACCAGCGAAACCCTGGGGCAGCGCAGCGCCAACCGCGGTGAATGCGCCCAGGCCTGCCGCATGCCCTACAAACTCGAAGTCGACGGCCGGCTCCGCGACCTGGGCGAGCGCCGCTACATCTTTTCCCCGCAGGATCTCTGCGCGCTGGATCGTGTGCCGCAGATGCTTGCCGCCGGAGTACACAGCTTCAAGATTGAAGGCCGGCTCAAGAGCCCGGAATACGTGGCCGCCACTACCCGCGCCTACCGCCGCGCAGTAGATGCCGCCCTGGCGGGAGTCCCCCTGCTGCCAGAAAAGCGAAGCCGCCATCTCTACGCCATGCAGATGGCGTTCTCCCGCGGCTTCTCCACCGGCTGGCTCGATGGCACCGACCACCCGCTGCTCACCCACGGCCGATTCGGCAAGAAGCGCGGCGCACTCGCCGGACGCATCGTCCGCTGTGGCGAGGGCTGGGTGGAGCTCGATTCCCTGCCCGCCATACCGGTTTCCCCCGGCGATGGATTTGTGATGGATGCCGGACAGGACCGCAACGAGGAACAAGGCGGCCGTATCTGGAAGGTGCAGGGAACGCGTCTCTATTTTCACGGCAAGGGCAGCCGCATCGACTGGCGCTTTGTCAAACCCGGTCAATTACTCTGGAAAACCGCCGATCCTGCGCTGGATAAAGACCTGCACACCACCTGGTGCCACTTCGGGCGCAACGCATCCACTCCCCCGGGACAAGCCCTCGATATCCATTTTGAAGGGCGCGTGGGCAGCCAGCTCACCGCCACCTGCCGCGGTATCACCGTGGGCAGTGGCCAACCACTCGAACCTGCCGAAAAACGCCCGCTCACGCAGGAAAGCATCGAAGCCCAGTTCTCCCGCATGGGGGGCACCGGCTTCACGCTGGGCCAATGCACCTTTAAGCTCGAACCCGGGCTCATGCTCCCCGTTTCCCTGCTCAACAAAATGCGCCGCGAGCTGGTCGAGAAACTTCCCCGGGAATGCGACAGCCAACGCGCCCGCGTTACCTGGCAGGGCTGGAGCCACAGCTTCCCTGCCCTGACCCCGGCCAAGGGCTACAAACTCTCCGTACTCTGCCGCGATGCCGCACAGGCCATGGCCGCTGCGCAGGCGGGCATCAAGCGCATCTACCTTGATTTCAAGGATATCCGCAGTTATGCAGAGGTGACTAAAAATATACAGGAAAACCATACAGACACCCAGGTCTGGATAGCCACCATGCGCATCATGAAACCGCACGAGGCGGGGTATTTCAAGTACATACTGGCCGCTGAGCCGGATGGCGTGCTGGTGCGCAACCTGGGTGCAGCCCACTGGTTCCGCAACAAGGGTATGCGCATGGTGGGTGATTTCTCACTGAATACCGCCAACCCGGAAAGCGTGGCGCTGTGGAAGGATTTCGGCATGAGGGCACTCACCGTCTCCTATGATTTGAACGCCGCCCAGCTGGCTGATTTGCTTGCCAGCGGCTGCGGGGGCGACCTGGAGCTCACTCTGCACCAGCACATCCCCATGTTCCACACCGAACACTGCGTGTTCTGCACTTTCCTGAGCCAGGGCCACAGTTTCAAGGACTGCGGGCAACCCTGCGACCGCCACAAGGTGCGTATCATGGATCGCACCCACGCCATGCACTACCTGCGCAGTGACGAAGGCTGCCGCAACACCATGTTCAATGGTCAGGCGCAATCTGCCGCGCGTTATGTGGAAGGCATGCGCCGCTGCGGGTTGAACCGCTTCCGCCTGGAATTGCTGGACGAAACACCCACGCAGACAAGCGAGCTCATCGGCCATTACCGAGCCCTGCTCAATGGCCGCACCACACCGGAACAGCTCATGCAGCGCCTGAATGTCATTGACCGCATAGGCGTAACGGATATGAAATGATTAGTGATTAATAAAACCCCGGTGGCTGAAAGCCCGCCGGGGTTTTATTGATAGTCAATGGTCATTTCGCAACTTTGCCGGGTCTGGCCTTGAGCGGCACGGCATGGAACGGCTGGGGCGGAGTTCCCGTGAAGCGCGGATTCATGGAAGCAATGTTCTCATTGCGAATTTCAAAGGTAAACTCACCACCCCTGGCCTCATCGTCTGCGTCGAGAATGTGGTCGAACACGCAGACAGGGTGGTTGCCCGGGGTCTCCGGCATCACGAACAGACCAATGGCCATGGAGGGATGGTCGAGCTTCGCATCGGTCCTGATGCTGTAGCTGATGGTGTTCTTACCGCGGCGCAGGCCGCCGGAAATCACATCGGCACGGCGTTCATCGGTAAACTGGTGTGCAGAAACACCATTAATCTTCATATCAATACTGCGGCCGGGAGCATCGACAAACACCTTGCCGATAAGCTGCGGCGCGGGGCACATGGCAGGCACTGCCGGCGGGGCATCATACGGGTGAAAACCATCCTGCTCCTTCAGAACGCTCAAATCGCGCTTGTGGAGGCGTTTTTTCACCTCCGGCAGGTGCGTGAGGTTGAACATGTGGCTCTGGTCGAGCTTCCATTTACCATCCTCAAACACCATGAGCAGCACATAGGCCGTCTCTGCCGCCTTGGCATCCCCCAGCTGCACATTGCCCACATAGGTGGCCGCCAGTGTGCGGTGGCCGCAGCCGGTAATGGTGCCTATGTACTTGAAATTGCTCAGGCTGGGAGGCTCCGGCTGGTTATGGAAGAAATCGTGCGGAAAGCTTCCTTTCTGCGAAATAATCAGGTTGCGTACCTTGGCCTGGCGGGAACGGGTGGTGGCACTGCGCCAGGCGTTCTCATCGCCGCGCATCATACCCAGGCGCCAGGTGCTGTAGACGCGTTCCACCGTGCCGCGCACAGTCTGCTGGTCGGGCATGCCGAAGCGCTCCTGCGTGGCAGCAGGTGCTGCGCTGAGCTTCAGCGAAGCCAGCATACAGCAGGCAAACACACTGCTCATGAAAAAAATAGCTCTCATAACTGTTTAAAACCTACAACAGGCTTGCTTTTCTGGCAAGAAAATTGCATACTTACGAGCACATTATGACGGCATTTTCACGCAACGCACGCAGCGAGGGAGAAGCCCGGTATCGGCAGATGCTGGAGCAGGCTCCTTCGTTTATATGGAAGCGTTTTGCGGATGGTGTCTCGCTGCGTATGCGCATGTTTGCGCCGCGCGGCCACAGGCCGGAGCATTTCGCCCCGGCGGTCATGTTCTTCTGCGGCGGCATGTGGTCGCTGGATTACACTACGGAGTTCGTCTCCTGGGCAGTGCACCTGGCCCACCGCGGCATTGTATGCCTGCTGCCGGAATACCGCACCCGCGCCCGTTACAATGTGCAGGCCGATGATATCATAGGCGATGGTCTGGATGCCTGGAAATGGCTGCACCACAATGCCGCCGGACTAGGTATTGATGTGGCACGCATCACCCTGGCCGGAGCCGATGCCGGGGGACTCATGGCGCTCAACTGCGCCATGCAGCCCATGATTCACGAAAAGAAGTGGTGGGAGTTCAAGAAAGAGGACATTCTGCCGCTGCAGCCGGCCTGCGTGGCTATTTTCCGCGGGGTGGTGGATACCGATGCCCCGGAAGCCCGCCAGCTCAATATCCCCGCTGAGGCCATGAACCCGGATGCGGTGAACCCCTGCGCCCTGCTGCGCCGCAAACTGCCGCCGCTTTTCTGCGCGCACGGCATGCTGGACCCCCTGCTCGATTTTGAGATGCGCCAGTGGTTCTGCGATGAATGGGAAAGCCTGGGCAACAAGGTGGAGCTCATCCTCTCCCCCACGGCAGACCACACCATCACCCAGTTCGATGTGAGCCCCGCCACCTTCGAGCAGCTGCTGCTCGGCTGGGAGGATTTCATGGTGCGAGAAGCCATCTGGCCGGAGCCGGAGGTGGAGACCGATGCGCTGATGATGTAGGAACGGCCCGCTTCAGCGGATGATGGTGCCCAGGGTATCTCCCATGCGGGCAAAGGTTTCGGTGCAGTTGGCACTGTTGGTCAGGATGTCCTCCGCCAGTTTCACACGCCCGGGTTCAAAGAAGGTCATGACCGTGGAGCCGCCGAAGCCGAAATAGCCGTGTTCATCGCCCTTCTCCACAGCTTTGCCGGGCTCGTAGGTCTGGTAGATGGCACCCACCCCCGTGGCACCCACCGCCAGGCAGAGCACATCGCCCAGTTCCCCGGTGTGCAGCACAGTCAGTTCACGCTTGTTGGTCCAGAGCCATGCGAGATTACGCCGCAGGCAATAGGGAGAGACGCTGGCCAGAGGACCGGGAATGCGCACCGGGGCTTCCGGCACACCCGCTGCGGGGAAATGGAAACGGTGGTAATCCACCGGGCACAGGCGGGAGAGCACTACCGTGCCGTGGGCATATTTTTCTGCCAGTTCGGCACTGCCCAGCAGGGCGGGCAGGTCAAAGCGCTGGTTCTTCACGAACACGCCATCCATCTCTGCGGCATCCTGCCAGCCGCTGTGGCGGCCATCTGCGGGCAAGGCCACCTGTCCCCCGGCGCAGAGAGGACGCACACCCGGAGCTAATTTGCGGTAGAAGAAATCATTGAAACTCGTATATTGGTCTGCCGGGCGCTCAAAATCGGCCATGTTAATCTGGTATTCCTCGACAAAGGCTTTCAGTTTCTCCGGGCTGCCACTGCTGCGGGTATCCCTCATCCACCCCATGAGACGGGAAAAGAATGCACGCTTGATGAGCAGATGCAGGCTCAGCCGCCCCAGCGGAGTACCATATACCCAGCGCAGGGCTCCCTCGCCCAGCACCTTCTCCTGCTCCATCTGCCCGGTGTAACGATTGTAGAATGTGATACCTTGAGTTTCCATGCGGGCACCAGTATAACAAAACTGCCACCGCAAAGCAAGCAGATGTATCAACCCCGGGGAAAACGCACCACTAATCAACCGCCCGGGAAGATATCGCGCATATCGTTATACCCCAGCGAAGAGTGGCGGGGAATGGAACGCGGGGCAGCCTGGGGCTTGAAGGAATCCTCTTCGGGCTCATCCTCAAACATGCTGCGGATTCGGGCAGAGAGTGCCTCCTCAGCCTCTACATCGGCTTTCTTGGGGAACACGTTGAGCTTGCCTGCCGGGCGGGCCGGCGCGGCGGTGTGGCTGGCCATCATGCGCTCCAGCTCATCGTCATCGCCAAACATATCGGCCACGCGGTCCATGGAATCGGCGGGCACCTCATCCTCTGCAGAGCCGAAGCTCATGTCCAGATTAAATTCACTCTGGTGCGCCTCGCGCGGTGCCGCCACGGGCTCCGGGGCCACCACCGGGGCAGGAATGGGCGCCCAGACGTTTTCAGGCTCCGGTTCCAGCTCCGGCTCAGGAGCAGGAGCCGCCACCGGGGCGGGCATCACAATGGGCTGGGGCAGTTCTTCCTCCGGCTCCAGCAGGGGTTCTCCACTCTCCCCTTCTCCCTCGTATTCCTCAGCAGCCTCCATTTCTCCGGCATATTCTTCCACCGGCTCCGGGGTTGTCTCCACCTCGGGCTCAGCAGGTTCTTCCGCGGCCTGTGCTGCCGCTTCGGCATCGGCCAGAACAGCTGCCTGCATTTCGCGGTAATCCACCGATGCAATGATGCTCACGCGCAGTTCCTCGCCCAGTCGAGCCTTGACCGCCGCACCAAAGAAGATGTTGACATCATCGCCCCCCAGTCCCTCGCGCACGGTTTCCATGGCCACGCGGAGCTCGGTCAGCGACATGTTGTTGCCCCCGGCAATGTGCACAATGACGGTGCGGGCATGGCGCAGTGCATTGTGGTAGGCCACCAGCGGGGATTCCAGCGCGGCACGGGCGGCTTCTTCAGCGCGGTTGGGGCCATAGGCCTTGCCGGCACCGTAAATGCAGCGGGAGTCGTTGTTATCCAGCGCGGTCACGAGCTCATCCAGCCCGATATTGATGATACCGGGCGAATTGGCCAGCAGCGGTACTGATGCCGTGGCCTGGGAAAGGAGTGCATTGGCTTCCTCGAACACCGCCTGCGCACCAGTCCGGCTGCGGAAGAGGTCTTCCATGTAGTCGTTCTCGAAACAGAAGACAATATCCGATATGGTGGCTATTTCCTCCAGCGCCTTATCGGCCTGCTTGCGGCGGCGGGCCCCCTCGAAACTGAAGGGCATAACCACCACCGATACCAGGAAGATACCGGCCTCACGCGCCTTGCGGGCCAGCACCGGCGCCACGCCGGAGCCCGTGCCGCCACCCAGGCCCACCACCATAACCAGCAGACGCGAGCCACGCAGCAGGTCATCAATCTGCGCACCGCTCTCCTCTATGGCCATGCGGGCTACCTCGGGGTCGCCGCCGGAACCCAGGCCATGGTTCAGCCCGGCACCCAGCTGCACGAATTCCACATTGCCGCACTCGCGCCCCAGGCGCTCATCCAGCGACATGATGCAAAGGCGCACATTCTCAGCGCTGGAGCCGCTGAAACGCTGCAGAATACTGGCACCGGCACCGCCAAGGCCGACGATGACGATCCCATCCTCTTTACGGGAAGTGGTCTGGTAGGGAAGCATGGTTCAAACGTAAGTTGGAAGTGGGACAAATCAACGGCCGCCGCGCAGGAACTTAAGGAAGCGGGCCAGCATGTTGCCGCTGCGGGGGTTGATGGCATCGTCATCATAACGCTGGGCATAGCGGATAAGGCCGATTGCCGTGCAATAACGCGGGTCTGCCAGGTAGGAATGGTTGTGACCAGGAGGCAACGGGGCGGGCTGGTGCACCGGCATGCCGCCGAAGATATACTGGCAAAGGCCATCCAGACCGCGCATGAAACTGGTGCCACCGCTCAGGTAGATACCCATGCCGGGGTTGAGCAGCTCGGAGGGGATGCGGTCGCGCACCTGCAGAAGCATGGCCGCCAGGCTATTGCGGATGATGCGGTTAAGCTGGCCACGCTCGATGGAGACATCGTGCATGCCGAGCTCGCTCTTATACTGGGCGAGCGAGTGATCCTTAATATCACCGAAGGCATTGCCCTCGGTGCGCTTGAGCACCTCGGCCGCCTTGAAACTGACGCGCTGGTCGGTCAGGCGGGCAATTTCCTGGTTGATATTGTTGCCGCCCATGGGAATGCAGCCGGAGGCCACCACATCGCCCCCCTTGTAGCAGATGAAGTCGGTCGTACCGCCGCCAATATCAATCAACAGGGAGCCGCTGTCCTTCTGCTGGCGGGTCAGCACCATCTGCGCCGTGGCCAGCGGGGCGAACACCAGGTCCTCCACCTCCAGCGGCACCTGGCGCACACAGAGCAGCGAATTCTGCAGACGGGAGCGGATACCATGCATGATATGGCAGTTCACGTCAATCGTGCGGCCACCGAGTCCGGCAGGGTGACGGGTAGGTTCACCACCATCAATGGAGAAGCCGCCCAGCTCACGGTTCACGATGAAGCGGTCTTTGGAAAGCTCCAGTTTCTCTGCCTTTTCCTTGGCTGCATAGGCATGCTCGTCCTCAATGATACTTTCATTATCCTGCAGGCGGAAGTAGCCCACATTATTCTCGCCCACGATATGCTCGCCGGTCACAGAGAGGAACACGTTGAGAATATCCACATCGGCGTGGTCCTGTGCAAGCTGCCAGGCATCGCACACGCACTGGCGGGCCATGCTCAGCTCCGCCACCTCGCCCTTACGCACGCCCACACTCTTCACCTCCCCTATACCGATGATGGTAGCGGTGGCATCGGGGCGGATCTCGCCCACCACCATACAGGTCTTAGTGGTACCGATTTCAAGGCCTACGAGGATTTTGGATTGAGCCATATCTGAATTGAAAGGTTACGTAGTAAAACAGGAAAAATGTCGCTGCAGGCATTATAGCACAGCACCCTCCCGCTTGCGCGGGAAATGCGCGTCATAAGTTCAGGGCTTTGCCAACTCGCGCTCGCAGACCGCCGGCTCAGGCATGATAGCCGGGCGCAGGCTCACCACGTCCTCCGAGTACTCCTCCGACGGCACAAAGAGGAAGCCCGGCTCCTTGCTGCGCACTTCGTACGACGTGGCGCGGAACATGGGCAGCACCTGGTCAGTGCTCGGGTCGTATGCTTTCCTGCCCGTATACATGCCCTTCACAATGTACTCTACATTCTGGTCTTTACCAAACACAGCACCGGGCAGCGGCTCCTCCGGCCCGCGATCCGGCGTACGCACCAGCGATTCATCCATCATCACCAGCTTGGCATCCCGCCAGCTCTGCCCCGGCTCGCGCAGATACCCCCAGAAACGGCACAGCGGAATATAGTAGCGCCGCCCGATGAAATATTCCCCCTTCTCCTCTTTTGCGATGGAAGCTTCCCGCTCACGAAGCGCTTCACAATCAGAGCGCAAGCTGTGGCATTGGGTCAAGGTCAGGCAGGCAAGCAGGGCAGTGATGATTTTCTTACTCATGAACACCCATGTTCTACCCCATTGTCCCCCATACCGTCAAGCCTAATCTTTGATTGCCGATTTCATCAATCCTGCAAGCTGGTAACCCACCCGGCTTTCAACTAATCCTTCACCCCCCCAATCCCTGCACATGCAGCCCAAGAATTATGCCCCCCCCTGAATGTCCTGAAGGCATTGTGTGCTGTGTGAAAATTCGCAGTGGGGTATCACCCGCCCCACCATCGGCAGCCAGCATCCATTCCCGGCGCTATCGCCGTAAGCCGCTAACTTTCAAATTATCAATCGCATATCCAAGCATCCCAAAACCTTGGGGCACTTGCGCAATCCCTGTCAGCTTGCTATTATTTCCTTGACAGTCACCATGCGCATCCCTATACTCCGCGTGGGTGCGCCATAGCGACTCAAAAGCCCCTTCGCCCCATGGCTGCGTGGCAACAAACGGTTCATTCCCCTGAAAAGGAGGACTGGCCAGGCAGTCAGAAAGGCACGCACCCTGTCACCAGTATCCCCCAATACATTTTTCACATGATTCAAATTTTTAAGAAAATCGCCCGTCTTTTCTCGTATGATATCGGGATTGACCTGGGCACAGCCAACACGCTGGTCTACATCAAGGACCAGGGTATTGTGCTGCGCGAGCCTTCAGTTGTTGCCATGAAGGGCGACAAAGTGAAGGCAGTGGGCGAGGAAGCCAAGCGCATGGTGGGCCGCACGCCCGGCAGCGTGGTGGCTATCCGCCCGCTTAAAGAAGGCGTTATTGCCGATTTCGAGGTAGCGCACAACATGCTGCGCTACTTTATCAAGCGAGCCTGCCAGAGCCGCAGCATCCGCGGGCCGCGTATCCTGATTGCGCACCCTTCCGGCATCACGGAGGTGGAGCGCCACGCCATTGAGGAATCCGCCTACGAGGCGGGTGCCATCAAGGTGCAGCTCATTGAGGAACCCATGGCCGCAGCCATCGGCGTGGGGCTTCCCGTGACCGAACCGGTGGGCAGCATGATTGTTGACATCGGCGGTGGCACCACCGAAGTGGCCATCATTTCCCTTTCGGGCATCGTGTACAGCCAATCTGAAAAGTGCGGCGGCGATGCCCTGGATGAAACCATCACCCGCCACATGCTGGCAGCCCACAATCTGCTGGTGGGCCCCCGCACGGCGGAGGATATCAAGATCCGCGTCGGGTCTGCCCACCCGCTGCAGCAGGAGCTGCAGATGGAGGTGAAGGGCCGCGACCGCGGCACCGGTCTGCCCAAGACCGTCACCGTGCGCTCCGAAGAGATTCGCGAAGCGCTGCAGGATAAGCTCGATGTCATTGTGAGCGCCATACGCCAGACGCTGGACCACTGCCCGCCTGAGCTGGCCAGCGACTTGTACGACCGCGGTATCACCGTGGCCGGCGGCGGCGCTCTGCTGCGTGGGCTGAGCGACCTGCTGCATGAGCAGACGGGTCTGCCCATCATGATTTCTGAAGACCCGCTGAGCGCTGTGGCAGAAGGCACAGGCAAGTATCTTCAGGAGAACGATGACGTCTTTGAAGAGGAGTAAGCCAGGCCGCTGAATCAACAACGGAAGAGCCGCTTTCTCCCCCTTCCTGTCAACGAAACAACCCACCGGCGAGGCACCGCACCACTTGCGGGGCCACCGCGTGCATTGGCAGAAACAAAGCAGGCGCGCTCCCCTCTCTCCCCGGATACAGACGCGAGTTTACCAGGTGAAAACAACTCCAACCTCAACCTAAAACTTTGTCTTTTATTTCCAAAATGATTAATACTGTCAAACACTTCCTCGGGTTCGGCCAGTGCAACCCGCGGGAGGGAACAACCATCGTCATCAACTCCGAAAAACTGGAACGCCGCGTCGCGCTGCTCGAGGACGGCGTGCTGGAGGAGTACAGCATTGAGCGTGAGGGCGAAGATAACATCGTGGGCGGCATCTTCAAGGGCCGGGTCAAGAACATCGAACCCGGGCTCAAGGCCATGTTCGTGGACATCGGCTACGAGAAGAACGCCTTCCTGCACTTCTGGGATGCCCTGCCCCTGGCGCTTGATTCCTCGCTCGAGGAAATCCAGCGCGAAGGCCGCCCCCGCAAGAAGCAGAAGAAGATTACCAGTAAGGATATTCCGGATATCTACCCCATCGGTTCCGAGATTATGGTGCAGGTGACCAAGGGGCCCATCTCTTCCAAAGGCCCCCGTGTGACCACCAATATCTCCCTGGCCGGGCGCTATATCGTGCTCATGCCTTTCACGGACCAGTTCGGTATCTCCCGCAAGATTGACGACCCGAAGGAACGCCAGCGCCTGCGCCAGATTGTGCAGAAGCTCAACGTGCCGGAAGACATGGGCATCATCATGCGCACAGTGGCACAGGGCCAGCGATTCCGCCACTTTGTGCGCGATCTGGCCATGCTGCTGACCCAGTGGCGCGAGGTGGAGGAAAAATTCGCCACCAATCCCGCCCCCATGTGCGTGTACCGCGAACCCGACCTCATCGAGCGCACTGCCCGCGATTTCCTGACCGATAACGTGGACAACATCGTGTGCGACAATCTGGAGACCACCCAGCGCATGCAGGAGATTGCCGGCAAGATTTCCCGCCGCTCCAAGCGCCACATCCAGTACCACCAGTACCGCCAGCCCATCTTCGAGGAACTGGGCATCGAGAAGCAGATTAATGAGGCTTTCCAGCGCCAGGTGCTGCTGCCCTGCGGCGGTTATCTGGTGATTGATGAGACGGAGGCGCTCATCGCCATCGATATCAACACCGGCCGCAACAAGGGCAATAAGGACCTCGATAAGACCATTCTGGAAACCAACCTCGAATCTGCCCGCGAGATTGCCCGCCAGCTGCGCCTGCGCAATATCGGCGGTCTGGTTGTGGTGGACTTCATCGACATGCGCCACCGCAAGGATCAGATGGCGGTTTACAAGGCCATGAAGGATGCCCTCAAGCGCGATAAGGCCAAGACCCAGGTGATGCAGATCACGCCCATCGGCCTCATGGAAATGACCCGCCAGCGCATCAATGAATCGCTGCTCGACTACGTGAACGACCACTGCCCGTATTGCCACGGCCGAGGCCGCGTGAAGAGCGTGATGACCATGAGCGTGGAAATCCAGCGCCAGCTGAAAGCCACCATCATGCGCTACCGCGAGAATGTGGGCGATATGATTGTGGTGGTGAACAGCGATGTGCTCAGCCGCTTCAAGAACGAGGATGCCAAGCTGCTCATGGAGCTGGAGCGCCAGTGCGCCGGCCGCCTCATCTTCCGCAGCGACCCCTCCATCCACCGCGAGGCCTTCGCCATCCTGAACCCGGCCAACAACAACAAGCCGTTGTTCCAGATTAATATGTAACATCTCCAGCAGCGGCGCCCCATCCGGTGCGCCGCTCATACCATGGCACAAC
>JAFXDR010000127.1 GCA_017521145.1 Akkermansia sp.
ACTTTGAGGAGGCTTTCATCCGGGTGCCCTTCAATTTTTGCCATCACGGCATTGAGCTCTTCACGGGTAGCCAGGGTGCCGGCCTTGATGCCATAGGCCTTGAGCTCTTGCGCCAGTTCGCTGAGCTTGGCGGGGTCGGGGGCTTCGTGCACCCGGTAGATAGTGGGCAGCTGGTGGGCGTTGAGCGCGTGGGCTACTGTCTCATTGGCTACCAGCATGAATTCTTCCACCAGCTGGTGTGATTCATCGCTCGTTTCCACCTCAACATCCACCGGGGCTCCGTGGTCATCGGTAATCAGGCGTATTTCCGGCATGTCGAGCTGCAAGGCTCCGGCTTCAAAGCGCTTGTGGCGCAGCAGCGCGGCCAGCCTGCCGGCTTCAGTAATCATGGCATCCACCTCGGCATCTCCTGTGCTGGCTTTGCCCTGCAGCACTCCAAGTACCTGCGGGTAGGTGAGCCTGCGGCGCGAGCAGATGACGGCATCCCGGAATTCGGCTTTGAATACTTTGCCCTGGCGGTTAATCTGCATGAGACAGAGTCGCGTGAGCCTGTCTTCCCCTTCGCGCAGCGAGCAGATTCCATCGCACAGCCTCGGTGGCAGCATGGGCAGCACGCGGTCGGGCAGGTAGCAGGAATTGCCGCGGCTCTGCGCTTCCGCATCCAGCGCCGACCCGGGGCGTACATAGTGGCTCACATCGGCAATATGCACGGCGAGCTCCCAGTTGCTGCCGCGTCGCGTCACCGCAATGGCATCATCGTAGTCTCGGGCGGTTTCGGGGTCAATGGTGATGACGCAGCGCTGCCTCCAGTCATCGCGTTGGGCGGTTTCCTGGGGAGAAATGGTTCCGGGGATGCGTTCCGATTCCTCCAGCACCTCGCTGGGGAAAGTATCCGCCAGACCAAACTTATGCATGATGCTTGTAATCTGCACCCCTTCATCCTCCGGCCATCCCAGCACCTGGGTAATGCGGCCGGTGGCTTCTCCATGGGCAATGGGATAACTTACCGGCTCAACCAGCACCACCATGCCGGGCAGAAGCTCTGCGGGGGGCGGAGTGAGCAGTCGCACCAGTTCCGGGCTGGTGCGGCCATCGCCTGCCATGTGACCATAACGCCCGGTGGATTTGTATGTGCCTACCCAGCGGTCGCGGCCACGCGAGAGAATTTCGAGCACACGCACCTCCAGCCGGGTATCGGCAGCCTGCGGACGGTGCCGGCGGTGGCGGTCTCGGGCAGGGGCCTGCACCCGCACAGATACGGAAACCTTGTCTCCATCCATGGCGCCGTGGCTGCGGTAGGGGTTAATGACCAGGGATGATACATCCTCCCCGGGGCGGAGTGCCGAGAGCCTGGCGGCGGATGCGGCATCCGGCACATAGTACAGGCGGTTACCCCGCTGGGATATGCGACCGCTGAGCGCTTCTCCCTGCAGCTTCCGCAGCACATACAGGCTTTTACGCAGCTTCATGAGATTTCCTTTCCTGACCCCTTCGGCCAGGGCTGCTTTCAATTCGCTGCGCTGGGCGGGGTGCAAGCCCATCCCCCGCGCAATATCCACCATCTCCTGGGGTTCGTATCCGGGGGCTGAAAGGTAATCGTACAGAGCTTCGCTCAGAGTGGAAAGTGCCATGGTTTACCGGCATTTTACCATAGGGAATGTGGGGTATCAATGTCTTTTTGGCAATTTTACTTGCTAATGTGCGCTTTATGTGCTAAGAGTCTCTGAGGAGAAGCATGATTGCAAAGGCTGTACAGTGGATTGGGATGCGCGCCCGACAGGAGGATGCCTACACCGTGAGGTTTTATCCCGACGGTGTGCTGGCTCTCGTGTGCGATGGCATGGGCGGGCACCACGACGGTGCACTTGCCTCCACGCTGGCTGTTGAGACATACCAGCGCTCTTTTGAAAAGCACATGGGTATGCCGCTTGCCAGGCGCATGTATCATGCTCTGGAAGTGGCAAACGAGACCATCCGCCGCTCGTTTGAGCGCCGCAGCGTCTACGGTGGCACCACATTGCTGGCCGCCTGGGTAGGGGCTGGCGTGCTCCGCTGGGTCAGTGTGGGCGATACGGCTCTGTACCTCTGGCGGCACGGCCGCTTGCTCCGGCTGAACCAGGACCATTCCTACCGTGATATGTACCGTGGTTACATCGGTGCCGGTATGACCCCGCAGGAAGCGCTGCGCCGCGGGCATGTGTTGCGGGCTGCTGTTACCGGCGAACCCCTGGACCTGGTGGATGCTCCCGCGATTCCGTACCCGCTGCTGCCGGGGGATCGCATCATCCTGACCTCCGATGGCTCGGAGAATATCCTGGCACCTGAAACCCTTACCCAGGTGGGGCGTAATATCCTGAACAACCGCAATGGTAATCTGCCGGTTGAGATTGTGGAGGCCTGCAAGGAACTCAACGACCCCTACGCGGATAACACAACTATTGTATCAATAGATGTGTAAAGAGTTTTTGCTTTTCTTCGCTGCCGGGCAAGTCAGAGAATGAGCTTGACGCTGGGCGCATGTTGGTAGAGAATAGGGCCGCGCGCTTTTCCGCTCCACAACATGAGGATTTTTCTGCCCATCATTGCCATGCTGACCGCACCGCTGCTGCACGCGGTGGAGTGGAGCATTGACCAGTGCTCGTCACTGGACTTGCTGGCAGGCCGCACCGGAATTGCGGATGTGCGCCCCTCGAATGATCCGCATCATAATTCCGAGCAGATGATGGAGCTGAACTCCGGTATATACCGCGGGCAGTGGAGCTGGCAGAACGAGATGCCTGAGCTGTTGTATGAAATCATGCATACCGGCGAGGCCACCAAGGCTTCCCCCAGCGGATTTACCGCCCTGCAGGCTGCCTGTGTGTATGCCGATGAATCAATGTTTCAGGCATTGCTGGAAGCCGGGGCCGATATCAACTCCCGCCCGGCAGACTGGCAGCAGCTTGGTTACGTGGGCGATACGCCGCTGGGGCTTCTGGTGCGCTTCATGAATGCCCGCACGGCTGCGGCCCGTGTGCGCATGGCGCGTGTGCTGCTGGAGCGTGGTGTCGACCCGGATGCCCCCATGACCATATGGAAAGGCAACCGCGTGGTGACGGTGGTGCCGTTCTGCGAGCTGGGAAACCAGGAATTTAACCACGAGCTGCGCCTGCTGCTGCTCCAGTCCGGCGATAAGGATTTATCGAAACGCACCAGCAACTGGCAGATGAATTGGGAGTGGTACCGCGATGACCTGGTGCAGTTCCCTGCAGCAGAATGGCGTGGCCCGGAGTGCTGCCCCGTCTGCTGCCGATGCGGAGAAGAAACGCCTGGTGGGGCGTGTGCCGCTGCTCGACCTCATCCGCAAGGGCGATGTAGAGGGCGTGCGGCTTGCGCTGGAAGCCGGAGCCAGCATCGAGGTTTCTCCCCGCGCCCGTCGCTATGGACAAGAGCCCCTCTTCAATATTCCGGTGCGCCGCAAGGACAGCCCCGAAGCCGCCGTGGAAATTGCCCGCCTCCTCATTGATGCCGGGGCAGATATCCACGCGCTCAACCGTCGCGGCCGTTCCCTGCGCATCCACTACGACCGCTACCGCTCCAAGGCTTCCAGGGCGTTGTGCGCCTATCTGAAATCCCGTGGAGCTTTCATTCATCCGGATGCCCCGGAAAATAAGAAACTGATAGAGGAACAAGCCGCAGCCCGGAAAGCCGCTGCAGAGCAGGCGGCGCAGCCCGTGGACGGGCAACCGCAGCCGGAGCCTGCACCCCAGAC
>JAFXDR010000128.1 GCA_017521145.1 Akkermansia sp.
CGCTGTTTTCAGTAATACCAAGATTGTGGTGGCCAAGGGACACGACGACAAGAACGACCTGGAAAACTTCTTCCTGGATGATGCTCAGAAGGAGCGCCTTATCAAGATGGAAGGTGAACGCGAGGAGCACGCCACGGTGACGAGCCAGGCCTTCGATGAAAACGGTAAGCAGGTCGGTGTCAAGAATATCCACAAGCTTATCCGCAAGGGCGGTGGCCGCTGGTATGTAGATGACTATGAAATCCGTTTCTGATGTCAGGACCGAAGGCCAAACGAGTTGTTTAAAAATGAGGTTAAAGCATATTTTGTACACCGGGACATGCTTCGGCTTGCTAATGGCGCCGGCCATCGCAGCCGAGGAAGGCTTCGTGTTCACAGAAGAAGATGTAGCCGCGGCAGAAGAGGAAGCCAACAAGCTCCAGAGCGTCATCGCTAACGAAGAAGCTTATCGCAATGCCTGTTTCGCCGTTTACAACGACGTTAACCTGATTGTCGGCAACTGTTACCGCGCCATCGGCCGGGAAATTGATTATCTGGAGTGTGCCGATGCGCGAACCATCGCCTCCATACACAAAGAGGCAATGGAAAAGCTCGTCAGCAAATACGGAGCAGAAGCGGCCAGCGGCCAGCTCACAAAAGGTGCACTCAGCCGCGCGGCGCTCAACATGGCAAAACCGAACATCACCCCTGGAATACATCGAGCCATGGAAAATCTGATAGTTCATACATCTATCATGATTAGATGGTTCATGGGGCCTTTTGCCAAAACCTGCGCTATTTACGATACCGACTTCTATAAAGAAGTGCAACAGGTAGCGCGCTTCAAGGAGCTCACTCAGACAAGTGAATACAAACGCATGGAAAAAGATTATCCCGTTTTGTGGAGCTTCTACGCTGATAGTAAAGCTCTGATGCGCTTCAATGAGTCCTACGCAAAGTTCAGGGGGAATATTGAGGTGAATGCCTACAAGTTCTTCGAGCGTTTTCACAATGAACTGGATCAGGATGAACGCGAAACCTTATACAATGAGATGACGCTCAATGCCCCCGACGGACTTTTAAGTAAGTACATAAGTCTGGCGGAAGATGGCTGCGTCTGGGGATTGACCTCTCAGGGTGCTATATTGTCCAATTACGAAGGCGTTTTCAACTACTGGACTGAAGACAAAATCAAAGCGACGAAAGAGTTGGGAATGGTGGCCTACCACACTGCCATGTCAACCGACGGCGATGCTTTATACAACGAATACATGAATGAAGCATTAAATGCCCCGAATCTTTTGTTGGCCGAGACCTATCAGGACTATATCAAACGTACTCAACCCCGTTTATTCAAAACGGGTGAAGTGCTCTGGGGGCTGGAAGATTTCCTCAAAGCGGAAACCCAGTTTTTCCAGAACATGGAGCGAAAATCAAAATACGATATCCGCAAACGGGCAAACATCCTCATAAAATCCATTAAGCCGCAAGTAATGGATATGCGCGAACAAGCAGCCCGTTTCGTTCCGGAATCGCATCCCTCCCGCAGTCGCAATTAATGAATTAACACATTCTAAACATAACAATTTTAACGCACAATGAAAACTCAACATCTCTTATTTTCCCTGCTACTGTGCGGGCTGACAGCAACGGCGCAAGATAGCGTCGGCTTCGACTTCTCCGATGAAGATGTCGCCGCCGATGCACAGTTTGCCAAGCAACAGGAACTGCAGGCCCTTATCGGCAATGCCGCCAAGTATGAAGCAGCCGCCCACGAGTCCTATGCCATTGTCGTGAACTCTATTGCCGGTTGCTGCAACCAGCTCAAAGGGCACAAGGATCTGGTGGATTGCTCCAATTACCCGGATGCGGACACGCTGCACAAGGAGGCTCTTGCCAATCTGCTGGCAAATTATCCTTTTGATATGTCCTCCGGTCAGTTCACGGAGGGCGTGCTGAGCCGGGTGATGCTGAGCAAGGCCAAGCCGAATATGACCGGCGACCAGGTGACCCGCATCGAGCACATGATTACCCGTGCCGAGACCATGACGCAGTGGTTTACAGGCCCGTTCCGCCTTGCCTGCGCCGTGCACAACCACGATTTCCAAAAGGAAGTACAGCGCGTGGCCCGCTTTATTGAATACACCAAGACGAATGAGTTCAAGTCGGCAGACGAGGCTTACAGAGCCCTGGTGATTTATTTTGACAGCAACGATGTGCCAAACCGAGCCATGACCGCCGAGCGCAGCTTTGGCTACAACCAGCAGCAGGCATATGTGTTCTACAATTATTTCCACAACCGCATCAGCGACCAGGAACGCGAGAAATGGCTGAACTTTGTGCTGATGGGGCGTTCGATACGCTACAGCTACGATGGCCCTGTTCTGAATCTGAGCAACGAAATCACCCTCAGTACCGGTAAGCCGGTGTACTGGTATATCGATATTCACGGCACAAAACCCCGCATGGCCGCAACAGAGCCTGCCAGCAAACTGTCTTCCTACATCAACACCTTCCAGCGCTGGAATCCGCAGCGTCTGGACGATGTGCAAAGTTGGGGGAAGAAGGCTTTTGACCAGCTGCATAATGCCATCGGCCATGCGACGTTCAACAAACTCGATACGCTTGCCGGTGAGACACTGGTCAAGGAGGATATTGATTTCAAGGAGGCCGTCCAGAAAGCAATTCCGAATGGGCTGCAAGCCTTGATGGAAAAGGAAGATCTGCTGATGGGACTTCCGGATTATCTGGCGGACAATACCAGATATGTGAATAACTGCAAGTTCGAGTCAAAGACATCCTTGCGGGCGCGTGTGCTTAGGCGCATGGAAATGGCAGATCGGATTCTCGGTGCAATTTCTCTGAAGGCTGATAAGATAGTCCCCCGGAATCATCCCTCCCGCCAGCGAGATTAACAACCAACAACAGAACAAATATGAAACACAGACTGACAAACATCATGAGAGGTGCAGGACTGGCTCTTTCGCTCAGCTCCTGCGAGATTCTCCTCGAGGATTTCAATAACTACGGATTCTTTGAACCGGGCCAGCCCACCACTGTGCAGACCGGCACAAACGCTGCGCAGACCAGCTTCACGAACGGTATCATGTGGCAGCCGGCTCGCTACGATGCCAGCGGGCTTCCGATTTTCGGCTATGCCGATGGCCGCCCTGTGTATGGCTACACCAAGCAGGGCTCGCTCATCTACCAGTCGAACCTCCTTTACTCGGGCTGCTATGTGCCCAGCTGGGGTACAAGCGCCGCACAGCCGTATGGGGTGATTCGCACCAGCGCCTCCCCCCTGTGAGAGATTGCAAGGGGCTCCTGTACGGCAACGCAGGAGCCCCTTCCTCCCTCACCTGCAACATTCAACGCCGAATTATATGCAACAGGTTCTTTATATCGCCACACTTGCCAGCATGCTGGCAGCTTGCTCCCCGGTAACACCGA
>JAFXDR010000129.1 GCA_017521145.1 Akkermansia sp.
CATTCAGCCCGGCTGCGGCGCAGGCATCCATGAGCTGCTGGAGAGCCAGCAGACAAGGCGCAGAGCGCGTGGGCGAGAGAATGCCTATGGAAGCGGGTGTTTTCACAGCAGTGGACTTCAGCGCTGTTCGCGCACAATTTCGGTGCCAATACCCTCGGGGGTGAAGATTTCCAGCAACAGGGTGTGGCGCAGACGCCCATCAATGAAGTGCACCTTGCGCACACCGGCATTCAGCGCATCCACGGCGCTCTTCACCTTGGGAATCATGCCGCCGGAAATCACTCCCTGCTCAATGAGCTCGAAAGCCTCCTTGCGGTTGATACTCTGAATAATGGTGCTGGGATTGCCCGGGTCATTCATCAGGCCTGGCACATCGGAAATATACACCAGCTTCACCGGCTTGAGTTCACGGGCCAGAGCCGCAGCGGCCAGATCGGCATTCACATTAAGCGAATGATTGGTGCCCAGCTCGCGGGCAAGAGGAGAAATCACCGGCGTGAGCTGCAGGGAGAGCGCCTCTTTCACGCGGGAAAGCTGGCAGCCAATCACATTGCCCACCATACCGATATCCACCGGATTCCCCTCGGCATCCTTCTCCATGATTTTTTCGCCCACAAACACATTAGTGCCGGGAATACCCACAGCCTTGCCACCGTGGGCACGCATCATTTCCACCAGTCCGGGGTTAATGGTACCGCTGAGTGTACGCTCCACAATGTCGATAGCCTCGGGTGTGGTCACCCGCAGGCCATTCACAAAGCGAGCCTCCAGCCCGGCATCAGCCATAGCCTTGGAAATAGCCTTACCACCGCCGTGCACCACCACAGGGTTCAGGCCCATGGTTTCCATCACCACAATGTCGCGCATGAGCGATTTTACCAGCTCGGGGTTATCCATGGCCGAGCCGCCGAACTTGATGAGGATGGTCTGGTCGCGGTATGCCTGCAGATACGGCAGAGCTTCGATGAGGATATCGGCCTTGTAAATCTCCTGGTCAGGGGTAACTACCTTGCGAATGGGAATCATGGTCAGATATAGCGTTTAATTTTGAAAATGATAAGCGGCAGCGCAGCGGAAAGCACCATAAGCACCACCGATACCCACACACCCCAGTCCGTATTCAGGAAGGGGATGAACTTGAAGTTCATGCCGAACATGCTGGCAATGAGAGTGGGAGGCAGGAAAACCACGCTCATGATGGTGAATACCTTGAAGATATCATTCTGCTCAATGTTAATGAGTCCCAGCACGGCATCGAGCATGAAATTAATCTTATTGGAAAGGAAAGCTGCGTATTCTGAAAGGGAGTTCACGTCTCGGGAAACCGAGCGCAGCGGCATATACAGGTTATCATCGCTCACACAGCTCTCCTCATTGCCGGCATAGGTAATGAGGCGCAGCAGGTTCACCAGGGCATCGCGCTGGCGGGTAATCAGGTCACCCACGCGCCCGAGCTCCTCCAGGGCATCGCGCAGGTCATCGGTATCCGGGTCTTCCACCTTCTGCTTGCGGCGGGTGTGGTGTGTACCGAATACTTTCTTGGAGAGTGTGTCCAGATCCGTACCGAAACGTTCCAGCACGTCGGCCTGGCGATCCACCAGTGTTTCCAGCAGGCCGATGAATACCAGGTCCCGGTTAGTCTGGCTCATGCGCAGCAGCTGGTGCGAGAAGACGCGGAAAGAGTAGGAATCCGTGTGGCGGATGGTGATGAGCAGCTTGCTCTTCAGAATGAAAGTAATTTCCGAAATGATGGGCTCATCCGTCTCCACACGGGAAAGCACCGTGGTGGTCATGAAACGGCCTCCGTCCTCGCAGTACAGACGCGAGGTAGCCTCAATTTCGCGCATCTCGTCCTTGGTGGGCATCTCGATGCTGCAGAGCGATTCTGCATACCTTAGTTCCTCTGCATCCGGAGTCAGCAAATCAATCCAGAACACATCCCCGCGGCGGTTTTCCTGTTCATCCAGGCCCACCGTGCGGGAAATCCCATTCTCCGTCTGCGTGTATATGCGAATCATGGCTCCTCTGAGGGGTTGCGATTTCGTCTCTTTCTTACCGGCACCCACGCGCGCCGTTGGCTTATATTGCCACAATCTGCTCTGAAATACAAGCCTAAAGGCCTTTTCCGCACTTTTTTCCCGCCGGGGGCAACAGGCCTTCTGCCTGCAGTGCTTCGCAGATATCGCGACCGCGGTCCTTGTGCAACAGGAAACCGACAGTATCCCGTTTCCCTTCCTCTGACATCGGTAAGCCCTTGCGCAGAAGCCAGGCCAGAACGGCGCCTTTGTCACTAGGCTCGGCTATCAGACAGAGAGAAGCATTGAGACGAGCCAGTCGCTCATCCGGCACCTGAGACACATCAGCGCCATGCTCGCACAGGAACTCCAGCAGGGCAATATGTTCATCCACCGGCAGGGTGTGTTCCAGCAGTAAATCATGGTGGACCAGGGCATCCACCAGCAGGTTAGACTTCATGGGTTCGTCACTGAAACACGGAGCATACCAGGGAATGTACGTTTTGCCGGGATGGCACCCGCGCTTCACCATCTCGCGGAGCAAGTCGAGTTTGTGGAGGCGGAGCGCAAACGCCGCCACGGGAGTGCCGTCCGGTGTGCAGATATCACCCTTGCCGGAGGCCATCGTTTCATGCAGGGCTTCACGCAGCGGTTTGAATACGTTTTTGCGGTTTATCAGCGCGGCAATAGGAGCCGTCACCCGATTCCTCATCCATTTATCAAGCTCTTCCTGCTGGTTGGATTGCAGCATCTGAAGTATTGCCGTGCTCATCAGATTGGAAGTATAGAATTGGTCAACCTCCCTCAAATCCGCCTGCTGGCTCTCGGTCCAGCTCGGGTGGAAAGCCGGTGGCTCCACCTTCTCCCACTCATTCACCCAATGCCAGAACGCCACAACCGCCAGCAACAGTGTCCCCAACACCCCGACCACCGCAACAAACACCCAGTACAGAAGCCTCACCACCCAGCTGCGTTTCTTCTTTTCGGTTTTCTCCTCCATGGAATCAATATAGCTTACAAGGCCCTCAAAATCAACTCATATCCTGCACAGCATGCGAAATAGTGCTTGAAATACAGCCAATTGCGGCTATATCTGGAACCGTGCGGAAGTGGCAGAGGCTACCTGGATTCCGGAACCGGACAAGGCGGAACACTACCGGGTGGGTGATGATTTCTACGCCAAGGCATGCCGGGGCAAGGTGCGCGGCTGCCAGAGCGGCGGAATGATTTGATGGCTATCTACAAACTTCCCCGCAGCGAAGGCCGACAATCTTTCAAGGATTACAGACCTGTGAAAGACTGAACAGCCGGACGCGCGGGGCATTCACTTAACACCTGCGTACTGTTTCCAGTTGGTGAGCACTCCCTTCACCTGGGCTGCGCCGACCACATTCGCCAGCATCTTGCCATCCCTGGTCACCACGGTGACAGCGGGGAAGCCAGGCATACCACAGGAAGGAAGCCCCTGGAAGTTGGTGGCCTTCAGGGCATCGAACATGATTCCGGGAGCCTTCAGCTTATAAGATTTCAGATACTTGACCGCCTCTTTTTCCGTCTTATCACCGCCGATGAGGATAATCTCGGCCTTGCGGCTGGATTTCATCTTTTTGTACTGCTCCACCGCCACGGGCATACACTCACGGCAGAAACCACACCAGCTGGCAGAATACAGGTAAATGTAAATCTCTGCCTTAGGGTTCACCCTGGCATTGTGCACCTTGAAATTCTCCAGAGCAGCCAGCACTGCCGGCATGGCCTCCTCTTTCTCTGCCTCTTCGGCTCTGGAAGACTTGTCTTTCTTCTTTTTCTTCCCTTTCTGACGTGGTGCGTCCACATCGGACACTAGCTGCGCTTCCGCTACGTCATCATCGGCATGCGCAGGAAGCACCATCAGGCAGGAAGCGGAAAGCAACAGCCAGAACGTAAGAAAAAGGGAACGTAATTTCATGCACTCATGCTAACAACGTACCCGCTGCATGTCAATGCTAATATTCCTGCATTTATGTATGATTTCATCAGAAATGACCATGCTTTCCGGTGCCGCCAGCAGGCAAGGGATGGCCGAGAGCGAATTCAGAAGAAATCAGAACGGTCTGCCACCCAGGAATGCCGGAGCCAGCACCATCACAGTGCGCGGCAGGAGGTAAAGGGAAAGCTGCTGGGACTTATCCGTAAAGTGGTGCACGCTGTGGTCCTGGCGGGCGAATCCTCCGAAGCGGTCTTCATCCGAATCCAGCACTACTTTCCATTCCCCTGCCTTGGGGGCGGGCAGCTTGTAATCCGGAATGGCACGGGTGCCGCTCCAGTTGAACACGAAGAGGAGCCCGCCACGCTCGAATGCCATCACCTGATTCTCCTCATCCATATTCAATGGGCGAGCCGGGCGGGCAGCCAGCAGGTCGCGGCGCTTCGCCAGTTCCACCATGGCACGGTCAAACTCATTCAGGAAGCGGTAGCGCAGCAGTTTGTTATCCACCAGGCTCCACTGGCGGCGGCAGTACTGGTATGAATTGCCATTGCCCTCGCGGGGGAAATCAATCCACTCCGGATGCCCGAACTCATTGCCCATGAAATTGAGCCAGCCCTCACCACCAGCGGCCAGCGTGGCCAGACGAATCATCTTGTGCAGCGCCATGCCGCGGTCGATGATGACACTGGGTGTATCGCAGCTCATATGGGTATACATTTCGGCATCCATCAGGCGGAAAGCAATTGTCTTATCGCCCACCAGCGCCTGGTCATGGCTTTCGGCATAGGCGATGTTAGCCTCGCCATAGCGACGGTTAATGAGGGTATACCAGATATCGCCCACGCTCCATTCCTCATCCTTCTTCTCCTTGAGCAGCTTAATCCAGTAATCCGGCAGCCCCATGGCCAGACGATGGGTGAAACCGAAGCCCCCTTCATCCACCGGGCGGCAGAGGCCGGGCATACCGCTCATATCCTCCGCAATGGCAAAGGCACCAGGGCGCACCTGCTGCACCAGTGTGGCTGCCAGCTGCAGATAAGTCACCGCGCTCAGGTTCACCTGCGTATTGAAATAGCAACCCAGGTCGGTAAAGGGCTCATGGCCGTGGTGCAGATAAAGCATACTGGTCACGCCATCGAAGCGGAAACCATCGAAATGGAATTCCTCCAGCCACCAGCGCAGGTTGCTGAGCAGGAACTGCAGCACTTCCTCCTTACCGTAGTCGAAAAGGCAGCTATCCCAGTCCGGGTGCATGCTGTCGCGCTCACCGGCGCAGAAATACTGCCCGCCGGAGCCGTCGAAATTATTGAGACCCTCGGCCATGTTCTTCACGGCGTGGGAGTGCACCACATCCAGCAACACGGCAATCCCCAGTCCATGCGCGGCATCAATGAGATACTTCAAATCCTCCGGCGTGCCGAACCGGTTGCAGGGAGCAAAGAACGAGGAAACATGGTAGCCGAAGGAGCCGTAGTACGGGTGCTCCTGAATAGCCATAATCTGCACCACGTTGTACCCCAGGCGGGCCACACGCGGCAGCACTTCATCAGCAAACTCGCGGTAGCTGTGGATGCGCCCCTCTTCCCCCGCCATGCCCACGTGGGTCTCGTAAATGAACGGAGTCTTCACGTTGGCGGGATTCCAGCGCGTATTCTTCCACTTGTAGGGCTCTGCCGGCTCCCAGATGAGACCGCTGTAATCAAAGCTTGCGCTGTCCTGCTCGGTGTAGCGGATCCAGGCGGGCATGCGGTCGTGGTGCGCATTATCTGCCCCCACCACGTGCACCTTTACATGCTGGCCATGTTTCAGCGCATCCGCAGGCAGACGCAGCTCCCACACGCCGTTCGCATCGCGCTGCATCGGGTTAGCTTCACGGTTCCAGAAATTGAAATCGCCGATCAGGTAGAGCTGGCGTGCCCCGGGAGCCCACTCACGGTATACCCATTCCCCGGTCGCGGCATCGCGATTGAAGCCCATGCGGGTGTAGGCGTGGGCAAAATCCATCAGCGAACCATGACGACGGCAAATACGCTCCAGCTGGGCATCATACAACCTCATACGCCCTTTGATTTCGCGTTCAAAGGGAGCCAGCCAGCCATCTGCCAGCACTAATCCGGGTATCGGGGAACGGCGCATGACTACATACTACACCAATATGCCGGAAATAGCAAACGCATTTGAGCAGCTTGCAAGATAAAAGGCGAAATTAATTGTATATTACCTGAAAGCGATTTGAAAATTGGTATATCGTAAATTGACAACATGGGCACACGCTGGTAAACTGTGCGCACAAACAAATCACCGTATTCCCCAACGTGAACAAGAACAACACCCCCGAAATTCCCTATACCACCCACAGCCGCGGGCTCTGGGTGCTCAACCCCCTGCTCGTCTTCTTCCTGCTCTACGTCACCACCTCAGTCATCGTGGGCGACTTCTACAAAATGCCCGTCACCGTTGCCTTCATGGCAGCCTGCGCCTGGGCCTTTGTCGTGTGCCGACCGCGCCGTTTCAGCGAACGGGTCGAGCGTTTCTCCCGCGGAGCCGCCCACAGCAACATCATGATGATGGTGTGGATCTTCATCCTCGCCGGTGCCTTTGCCCAATCGGCAAAATACATCGGCTCGGTAGATGCCACCGTCAATCTCACCCTTTCCCTCCTCCCCGCCAACATGGTACTGGCCGGAGTCTTCCTGGCCGCCTGCATCATCTCGCTCTCCATCGGCACCTCCGTGGGCACCATTGTGGCACTCATGCCCGTAGCCGTCGGCCTGGCCGATAAAGCCGGTGCCAGTCTCCCCCTCATGGCCGGCGGAGTGATTGGTGGCGCCTTCTTCGGTGATAACCTCTCCTTCATTTCCGATACCACCATTGCCGCCACCCGCACCCAGGGCTGCGCCATGAAGGACAAATTCAAGGCAAACTTCGCCATCGTGTTCCCTGCGGCCATCCTCGTGCTTGTACTCTATGTACTTCTCGGCTGGGAGCTCGCTCCCGTGGAGGTTCCGCAGCAGCAGGAATGGCTCAAGGTGCTCCCCTACCTCCTCGTACTCGGCACCGCCCTGGCGGGGATGAACGTCATGAAGGTGCTCATCCTCGGCATCGTCTCCACCGGCATAGTCGCCCTCATCAACACGCCGCACCAAATCATGGACTGGGTAAGTGCCATGGGCAACGGAATGACCGGCATGGGAGAGCTCATCATCGTGACCCTGCTGGCCGCAGGCATGCTCGAACTCATCCGCTACAACGGCGGCCTCACCTACATCATCACCCACCTCACGGCCTGCATCCGCGGCCGCAAAGGTGCTGAAACCAGCATTGCCCTCATGACCGCGCTGGCCAACTTCTGCACAGCCAACAACACCGTCGCCATCGTTGCCGTCGGTAACATTACCAAAGGCATCGCAGAAAAATACGGCATCCCCGCCCCCCGCTCCGCCAGCCTCATGGACACCGCCTCCTGCGTCGTCCAGGGCATCCTGCCCTATGGTGCGCAGCTCCTCATGGGGTCCGCGCTCGCCGGCATTACCGCCTTCTCCATCATTCCCTGCCTCTTCTACCCCTTCGTCATGGGGCTCTCTGCTGCTATCTTCATTATCTTCGGACTGGCAGGAAAGAAAGCCTCCTGACCTGAATCTCACAAGCCATCCAGCCCGGCAACGGGCTGGATTTTTTAATCCCTGGCGGATTTGGGATCGAGCGCAGGCGGCGAGCCCGTTGCGGAGCCAGCACCGGCGGTTCATATCAACTGGTACGAAATTCCCCCGGACATCCGCCGACACCTCATCCTGAGGACCGCTGTTTCCATGGAGCTCAATGCAGAGCTGCCCGATGGCGGCATCAACCCTGCACCGCAGCAGCAGTTTGATATGATGCAGAAAATCGTTGAGCGCACACCCGTGGATATTCTGACCAGCGAGGCGAGATCATTGGGGCACGTGTGACATCCAACACCACTTTTATGAAGGACTCTTAATAAATAAATAGTGTCACACTCTTCACCAACCAGTAGCCACCGAAAATCAGCCAGCAGAACAGCAGCAAAGCCAACAGGAAAGGCTTTGGCCCAGCCTTGCAGAACTTGTCAAAACTCGTTTCGACCCCCAGCGCCGTCATAGCCATCGTAAGCATGAAGGTGGAAAGAGTGCGAATGGAGTCAGCCGCCCACATCGGAATAATCCCCAGCGAGTTCACGCCAATGGCTGCCAAAAAGAGGAAAGGAAAAACGGGCATGCTGATTTTACAGCTTTGACCCGAGGACGTATTTTGGCGAGACAGCATGAAAGCGAGCACCACTAGCACAGGAGCCAGCAGAATCACACGCACCATCTTCACGATAACAGCCGGTCGCTTAATGGAATCCGAAGAAAGTCCAGCAGCATCCATAGCCTCACCGGCACCGTACACATGAGCCACTTCATGAAGAGTACCCCCGGTATAGAGGCCCATCTGTCCGGCATCCAGATCAAACACGCCTACCCTGTACAGCGTAGGATAAAGGAACATTGCAACAGTACCGAAAATCACGACGGTGGAGACGGCCACAGCTGTCTTGTACGGCTCCCCCTTCACCACGGGTTCGGCCCCAAGCACGGCCGCAGCACCGCATATCGAGCTTCCCACGGATGTAAGCAGGGCTGTTTGCGAATCCATCTTCAGCAAACGTCCCAGTACCACTCCCAGAATAAGTGTAAAACTCACCACCACTACATCCACCACGATAGCGGGCAAGCCCACAGCCAGCACGTCACTCACTGTAATTTGAAAGCCATACAACACGATACCTGTGCGTAACACCTGCCGAGTACAAAATGCTATGCCAGGGTTCCACTCAGTCGGCACTTGCTTCCTGAGGGTATTCGCATACACCATACCCAGAATGATACCGACAATCAGAGGGCTCAGTCTCAGTATCTTCACCCACTCAAATCCTGCCACAAGCGTAGCCGTGCATGCAAACAGCACGATGAGCAGAACCCCTGAAAAAAAGGCGGCTTTCTTTGTTTTATCCATAAAATTGCGGCGCCTTATATCACAAACAATTAACAAATGCAACCCTCATTTGTACTCGCAACATAGCAAACAAACTCGGCTGCTAAAGAGCGAGCAACCCCTTGGTCAACCTCATGATAAAACGCACTTCGAGCTTTTCATCAAACCGACTGCCGGGGCTCACCGTGCCATCTGGTTTGAAGCAAATGTACCGCAGAATGCCAAGCCCGGCGTCTACTGCGGCACAGTCACCGTGAGCGCCCCGGGCTGAGAACCGGCTGTGCTGGAAAAAATCCGGCTTCTGCGCGAACGAGCCAAGGAATCCCCCGAGGCAGCGGCCATCGTCGATAGCATGAACTCCCGCCTTGCCGCCATCTTCACCGTTGAGCGCAGCAGCCAGTACTACATTCACGCCCAGGATGTGAAGAATGCCCGCGCCATCGTGGATGAAACCCTGGCTGCGCTGAATGCTCTGCAGGGGGGCTGAACCGAGCTCATGCCGTAAGGCAGAAAGGGTCTGCTGATAAGCAGCCCAGCTGTAGTACACCTTTAATCCTTTGCGGATTTAGGATCGAGCGCATCGCGGAGTCCGTCGCCGAGGAAATTGAGGGCCAGGAGCGTGAGGCAGAAGAAGAGTGCCGGGAAGAAAAGGAGCTCTGGCGAGGCTTCCATGCGGTCAGCGCCTTCCTTGATGAGGGTACCCCAGGATGAATTGGGAGCGCGCACCCCGAGCCCGATGAAAGAAAGGGTGCTTTCGGTAAGCATGATACCGGGAACGGCGAGTGTGGTGTAGACAACCACGGTGCCAAGCAGGTTGGGTGCAATGTGGCAGAAAAGGATGCGGAGATGCCCGAGCCCCAGCGAGCGGGCGGCAAGCACGTATTCCTGCGATTTGATTTCGAGGGTCTGGGTGCGGACAATGCGAGCCAGCGTAAGCCAGCCCAGCGCACCAATGGCAATGAAGAGCGGAACCAGCCCGAGGATGGGAGCCACACTTTCGCGGCTCCAGCCGGTATTCTCCACCACCCAGCTGGTGAGCTCGCGGCTGGGTTCTTCGATACTCAACGAGAAGACAATCACCAGCACAATGAAAGGCAGCGCAAAGAGCACATCAACCGTGCGCATCATAAGCGCATCGGTGCGCCCGCCCACATAGCCGGAAACAAGGCCGTAGCTCAGCCCGATGATGAAGGAAACAACTGTGGCCACCACACCCACGAGCAGCGAGATACGGCCACCGTACAGCACGCGGGCCAGAAGGTCGCGCCCGAGCTGGTCGGTGCCGAAGGGGTGCGCCCAGCTGCAATCGGCAGCAATATTGCTCAGGTTGGTGGCATTCGGATTGGCAATACAGGGAAAGAGCGGCAGCACGAAGCATGCCAGCACCATGAGCACCAGGAAGATGAGTGAAGCCATGGAGGCGCGGTTGTGCATCAGGCGGCGGCGCGCATCTTTCCAGAGGGAGTTACCTTGTTCGTAGTTCGTCTTCATCAGGCAGCACCCTGCGAACGCAGGCGGGGGTTGAGGGCGACCAGTACCAGGTCCACCACAAGATTAGCAATCACAATGAGAACGCCATAGCAGAATACCAGGCCCTGAATGAGGAAGTAGTCGCGGTCGGTGGTGGCATTTACGAAGTGCAGCCCCATGCCCGGCACCTGGAAACAGGTCTCCACTACAAAGGAACCGGTAATGAGTGCCGCGAAAGCCGGCCCCAGGTACGACACCGCAGGCAACAGGCCGCTGCGCAGGGCATGCACGAAGAGGAGGCGCCCTGCCCGCACACCTTTGGCGCGCGCCGTGCGGATGAAATCGGCCGAAAGCACCTCAACCATGCCACCGCGGGTCAGTCGTGCAATGTAGGCGGCATTGATGAGCCCCAGAGTGAGCGCAGGGAGCACCGCACAGAGCGCATCATCCCACCCGGCCACGCTGAGTCCCGGCACATGCAGACCCAGGGTGAGCCCGAAGATGGGAGCTATCACGAAAGAGGGAATACAGATACCGGCCATAGCCAGCAGCATGAAGAGGGCATCCGGCCAGCGGTTGCGCCAGTAAGCCGCCATCATTCCTGCGGGGATGCCCAGCAGAATGGCAATTCCCATGCCCAGCACACCAAGCCAGAGGGATACGGGGAAAGCCTGGGCAATGATATCGGCTACCTGCACACCCTCGCGCACCAGCGAGGGGCCGAAATCGCCGTGGCAGAGAATGCCCTGCCAGTAGTTTCCGTACTGCACCAGTGCACTCTGGTCGAGCCCGTAGAGGGCATTGAGCTGAGCCATCACATGCTCCGGCAGCTTTCGTTCACCCAGAAACGGATTGCCGGGCAGCAGACGCACCAGAAAGAAAGTGATGGTCTGCAGCACGAAAATCACGAGGACACCCTGCCCGAGTCGCTTGAAGAGTAATTTGATCATGGCGTAACCTGGACTGCATCGAGCGGATGATTATCGAGCAGCAGGGGATGCCAGCCGCTCACAACGGGGGATTTAAGATAAGTACGTTCGCTCCAGTAGAGCGGAATGACAGGCTGCGCTTCGAGCATAAGCTGCTCGGCCCGGCGCAGATGCGCCCGGCGTTCGTCCGCCGAGCCGGAGTTTCGTGCGGCAGTCAGGGCGGCATCGCAGGCGGTGCTGCCCCAGCCGGTGCAGTTGTTGCCGCCGCCGCTGCGCCAGAGCTCCACAAAAGTGGCCGGATCCAGGAAATCCCCACTCCAGGAGGACGATGAAATATCGTAGTCACCATTCTGCTGGGCTGCCTTGTAAGCAGTCCATTCGCAGGCGCGGATTTCCACATGAATCCCCAGTTCTTTCTGCCACATGGCCTGAATAGTCTCGGCCATCACGCGCTGCACGTCGCGGCTGGTCGTCATGATTTCCAGCGTGGGGAAATTCTGCCCACCCGGAAACCCGGCCTCAGCCAGTAAACGGCGGGCCTGCCCGGTCTGGGAGTGTCGGTCAGAAACCGCAGGGGCTTCCACCGCATAGCCGGCCCCCGGCGGGGTGAACGAGCTGGCGGGAGTACCCGCTCCGCGCACGACATCGCGCACCAGTGAGGCACGGTCGACAGCAAGCGAGAGAGCCCGGCGCACGCGCACATCATTCAGCGGAGGCCGCGTGGTGTTCAAACGGTAGAAAATAGTGCAGTAGTAGGGGTCCTGGCAATAGGCATCGGGTCTGCGGCTGCGTGCCACGCTCAGCAGCTCCGGCGGCACATTGTTGGTGATGTGCAGCTTGCCGTCCATGAACATGCGGGTCTCGGTGTAGCCATTCACGATGGGCAGGAAGCGGATGCCGCGGTTGCGCACCTCCCCTGCCCGCCAGTAACGCGGATTCGCCGCTACAAACAGGTAATCGTTGAAGTGGTGTGAATCGAGCACATAGGCCCCATTGCCCACCCAGTTACCCACGCGGCTCCACAGGCTGCGGCGGTCGAGCATACCTCCGTGCGCTTCCACCGCGTGCGCCGGCACCGGGCTCCAGGTGAAATGCAGCAGCAGGTGCAGCAGGTGCGGCGTAGGCCCGGCAAGCCGCAGGCGCAGCGTGTGGTCATCCAGTGTCTGCACCCCCACCTGTTCCCAGCCATGCTGCCCCTTATTAAACGCCTCTGCCCCGGCAATGGGGTAAAGCATCTCGGCATACTTACCGCCGAACTGCGGGTGCAGCAGCCGCTTGTAGGCATACACAAAATCGTGTGCCGTGACCGGGGTGCCATCACTCCACTGAGCCTCGCGCAGATGGAAGGTCCACTCCGTAGCATCGGCATTGTGTTCCCAGCGTTCCGCCATGCCGGGGTGAATGCGGGTCTCATCCTGCGCATCCGGGCGCACCAGTCCCTCCAGCAAGGCGGCAATAATCTTACCATCGGCCACGGCAGTGGCCTTGTGGGGATCAAGGCTGAGAGGCTCCTGGTTATTGCCTGTAATGAGAATACCCTGCTCCGCGGCCTTTTCTGCCGAACTGCGCGAATCCCCGCAGCCCGCCAGCAGCAGGGCAGCAAGGAAAACACAGATGGTCGGCAGCAACTTCACGCGC
>JAFXDR010000130.1 GCA_017521145.1 Akkermansia sp.
CAGGAAGCCGCTGCCGACCCCGGGTTCCTGGAGCGCCTCAAGGCCAAGTTCTGGAATGTGCAGGCCGCCCCCAGTGCCTCACCTGCCGGGGCAGGGCATGAGACTGATAAGGCGCGCTTCGGCACGGTACGGGTGCGCGCCCAGGTGGACGGTGAGCGCCGGCGTGTGCAGCTGCGCCTCAAGCGCCCGGAACCCCAGCGCATCCGCGAACGCGGCGGCGAGATTCAGCTGCTGAAAAAGCAATAAGGGCTTTTATCAATAAGCCATGGGGAGCTCCTCTGTGGAGGCGGGCACACTCTCCTGAGCCCGGGGCTTGATATCCAGATAGTTCAGCAAATCGACATCGAACCCCACCTTGAGCACCAGGTACACGACGCACAGCGTGAACGCCACAATGGAAATTGTGCGTACCACGCGCACGAACATCCAGATACCCACCAGCGCAATGGCAGCACACACGCCGCTGGCTACTGCCGGATCCCAGCCGGTGAAAAAGGAAGACAAGCTCTCGTTCAGATTATTGAGGAATTCGGAATTCATGGTCTGGATTTAATTGATAGTGTGCTGCCTGCAAGGCTGCGAACACCCTAACACAGACACTTGGACTTGGCAAGTGTTTTTTCGGGCGTTTCACCGCTATGCCGCGCGGTGGCAGTGCGGCAGGCGAGCCGGCGGCTCGCGGCATTTTCAACTTGTCCTTTGTTCATCGTAATTTCCCTTTTCTAATGCCATTTTATCGACTTGCGGCGAGGCTGCGGGGGTGGTATAGTGTGAAGCGTATGGATTTATCTGCCTTTCGCGAAGAATACCTCAAGGATACCTTGCACCGCCGGGATCTGGCCGCTACGCCCTTTGAGCAGTTCGACCGCTGGTTCAAGCAGGCGCTCGAATCCGGCATTCCGGAGCCGAATGCCATGAGCATTGCCACGGCCACGCCGCAGGGCATGCCCAGTCTGCGCACAGTGCTGCTCAAGTACTACGATGACCGGGGCTATGTGTTCTTCACGAACTACACCAGCCGCAAGGCACAGGAAATTGCCGCCAACCCGGAAATGTGCATGCTGCTGCCCTGGGTCACTCTGGAGCGCCAGATTATCGTGTACGGCAAGGCAGAGAAAATATCGCGCGCAGAAACGCTCCGGTACTTCCTGAGTCGTCCGCATGAATCGCAGCTGGGGGCGTGGGTCTCGCACCAGAGCCAGGTGATTTCCACCCGGAAGCTGCTCATGATGAAACTGGCTGAGCTCAAGCACAAATTTGCCGAAGGCAAGGTACCGCTGCCGGATTTCTGGGGAGGCTACCGCATTGTGCCGCACCACATGGAATTCTGGCAGGGCGGCCCCGGCCGTGTGCACGACCGCTTCATGTATTCCCTGCAGGCAGACGGCAGCTGGAGCATTGAGCGTCTCCAGCCCTGATGTGTTTCCTCCCTCCCCCTCTCACCCGCGCCCCCCGGCGCGGGTTTTCACTCAGGCTCTGCCTGTTTTCACTTTTCACACGCGCGCAGCGCGTTTTCACCCGCTCCACAGGAGCGGTAAAAAAATGGGGGGACTCGGGTGGGGTATAGGAGCACGCATCTACGTTGTGCTATGCTTTCTGCCGCCCGCTCCTGGCGTCGGGGCTCTGTTAATTTTACTGTTTAACGAGGCGTTCCGCCCGCCACGCTGGCACGTGTCGGGCTTCACACCTCGCTATGATTATGCCGCCCTCCGGGCTCCAGGCATTTATTTGTCCCGGTGATTACACCATGGGAAACGATATCGCCCTGCGGGCGACGATATGCGCGCCCCCGGCGCGGGTTTCCACTTTTCACACGCGCGCAGCGCGTTTTCACCCGCTCCGCAGGAGCGGAAAAAAGCCCCGGGAAATTTCATGTATTTTGAATGTAGAATTTTTGATTTTGAATGTGTAAAGCTTCCTGCGCTCCGCGCAGTGGAAATGCAACAAGCGCTGAGATGCATCCCAGCGCTTGTTCTGTCTACCCGGGGCGGCGGGTGCCTCGACCTCTCTTTTCATTCTGCATTTTGAATGCGCACAATATAAAATTCTAAATTTTTACTTTTTTGCTTGCAATTAGATTAGAACTGTTCTAAAGTAAGCCCATGAAGACGACATTTGTAGAATATCCGAAGTGCACAACGTGCAAGAAGGCAAAGAGCTGGCTGGCCGGACAGGGGGTGGAATTCACTGACCGGCACATAGCCGAGCAGAATCCGGGTGTGGAGGAATTGCGCAGCTGGTGGCAGGCAAGCGGTCAGCCATTGAAGAAGTTCTTCAATACCTGCGGGGTGAAGTACCGCGAGATGAATCTTTCCGCGAAGCTCAAGGAGATGAGCGAGGAGGAGCAGCTGGCGTTGCTGGCCACGGATGGTCTGCTGGTGAAGCGCCCGATTCTGGTGACGGCAGATGGCAAGGTGGTGCCCGGATTCAAGGCCGAGACCTGGAGCGCCGCGCTGAAGGAATGCAAAGTTCAGGATGCATAATGAGAAGTTTGCATGCTGCTGCCTGACAGCACGGCGAAACAGAACAAGCGCTGGGATGCATCTCAGCGCTTGTTGCATTTCCACTGCGCGCAGCGCAGGAAGCTTTACACATTCAAAATTCTGAATTCTACATTCAAGATTCAGGATTCAGGATTATTGTTTGCGTATGATGAAATTGCCGCGGGTGTCGCGTTCTTTTTCGCCGTTATCGAAAGTGATGAGGATGCGCGGCTGCCTGACCTCTTTCTCCGCAGTCACGAAATAGCTGGCGGGGGTGGTGAGGGTGATGCTGCGGGTGTCTTCACTCACCAGGGTGTCGCCATCGTACAGAGCTACGCGGGAAACCCTGGCGGGATTCTTGCCCCGGGTGGGCTCCAGGCGCACTTCGTACTTACCAGCGGGGCCGATGGGCAGCTTGCCATACAGCTCAGCCGCCACACCGGGCAGGGGCAGGGAATCCGGAGCCCAGCCGCGCACGAGCTGCAGGCCGGTGGTCCAGTCGCGCATGACCACATCTGCCGAGCGCCCCAGCACGGAATCGGGGTTCAGGTCTTTCATGATACGGGCGTAGTGGGCAATGGCTTCGGCCGGGCCTGTGCCGAAGCGGCGGCGGATAAGCCCGATGGCGAAGGCGCAGGCATTCTGCTTCTGCTGGACGGTGTGCAGCGGGTTGGAGATGGCGGCATCCATGGCCGCCAGGGCTTCAAGGATGGGCATTTCATTAATCTTATCACCCACCGGGTTGTTGTAGAACTTGAGGGCAGCCAGGCAGCCGGACTTATCTTCCGGGTCAGCAGCCTTGATAAGTTGTTCCACTTTATCCGGGCGTTCGATGCCTTCCACCTGGGCGGCCTGGAGCAGCAGTCTGGCGCGCTCCTCGCCCTGGGCAGAACTGGCCTGGGCTACCAGCTTATCCTGCTGAGCCTTGGCGGCGCGGCGGGCGGAAATCAGGCGGGCGATGCGCTCCGGCTCCGGGTAGACCATGGGGGGGCCGCACACAATGCCGTACTGGCGGCCGGCCTTATCGTAGAGTACCACGGCGGGGAAGGAATGCTTGCTGTGGGGGTGGGGCAGCTGCAGTTTGCCCATGGTTTTGCCGAGGGTTGCTTTCTGGGCATCATCCATGCTTTCGGGCAGGGGAACCAGCATCAGCGCGGCATTGCCGGTGGCCTTGATGACGGCAGGGGCGTTGTAGAGCTGGGTCGTGTTGGCTTCGGCGCGTTTATCCCAGCCTTTGCCGTAGATGAAGAGGGCGTAGCCATCGTCATTCAGACCGGCCTGCGCCTGTTCGTAGCTGGTCACTTTGGTGGCCGCCTGGGCGGGCAGCAGGGAAAGTGCTGCCAGGCTCATCAGTACAGAAAATACGAATTTCATATGGGGAAAGAGATTGGTTTAATTGTGAATCAAGCAGCGGGTGTGCCGAATACAAAGATGCCATCAATATGGAAAACCGCCTGCGCTCCGGGGCGGATGATGCGCACATAGAGGGCTTTGGGCTGTTCGGCTGTCAGATCAATGCGCAGCTCGCGCTGGGTGCACTTGCCGGTAAGCGGGCCGGCGTTGTGCCAGTCATCGGCCTTGCCGGTGCCGGAAACCTGCACCTGGAGACCATCCAGGCGCTTCCAGTTGCGGCCGTTCGGGTGAGCCATAATCACGACACCGCTGATGGTGGCGTGCTTGGGCAGTTTCACGGCAATCCAGGGGTCTTTGTCTTTGCCGGTATGAATCTGACCACCCAGTCTGGTGAGCACATTGGCATGCGTGGCGGGTTTATCCCATTGGCTGGTGGAGGAGGCAAACACGACGCCGCCTTCGGATACCAGCTTGCCGGGGAAGGGTGCAAATTCACCAATGGGGCGGTTGTCATGAGCCTGTTCCGGGGCAATCAGTTTGCTTACAGATTGGAATGCTGCGGTGTCTCGGTTGTTTTCAGCCGCCAGGATGACATTGGCAACCAGTCTGGAACGGTCTTCTCCTTCCATGTTCTCCTGGCCGCTACCGATGGCTTCGGTCATGATTCCGAGTATGCGGGCTTTGCCGGCATCGTCCATCTTCTGCATGAGCGTATTGCCGCTTTCCAGGGAGTAAGTGGCGTAGTCCGGCTTGGAGATAGTGCCGGCCAGCATGTGGCGGTAGAGGGAGCACGTGTTTTCCAGCCCGTTGTTTTTACGCACGGCATTCAGCGTGGCAATCTGCTTGTCGAGCATATCCTGCACCTTCCAGCGTTCCGGCCCCAGATCGCGGGTCTGCTGCCAGAACCGGGCATAGGCTGCCTCCAGTTGTCCGGCCGTGGCTCCGCTCTTCTGCATCTGGTCGCATACCTGGTTGCGCATGAGTTCGGCAGCGCTTTCGGCAAACAGGGGCACCATGTGGGTGCAGAGGCTGTCGTTGAGCTGCAGCCAGGCATCTGTACCAGCCTGGGTGGTGGCCAGCATATCGGCATGCTCACGGTAAATCTGGTAGTTACGCGGCTGGGCTGCTTCTGCTTTCAGGAACATATCGGCAGCCTTGGTTGTGTCGCCCTTGGCGGCAGCCATGTGGGCCAGCATGCGGTATGCGTTGGAAAGGCGTGTGGCATCCTTCTGCTCCGGGGATTGCAGCCCGGTGAGCTGGTGCAGCGAGGAGTAGCGCCTGTTATCCAGCCAGGGGCGCCAGTGAATCCCGCGTTCCCAGCTGATGGAGTAGGCGGGGGTCCACTTGCCATCTACCCACACCGTATAGGCGCAGTGACCAGGTTCGCCCATGGTCAGCGCAGGCACGCCTGCGGCACAGGCTGCGGAGGCTCCGAAGTGCGACAAACTGCCGCATACGCCGCCTACGTCCTGCGTGAATTGGTGGTGGCGGCCGGTATACATGCCCTCAAAGGCAGAGTAGTATGGCTCCCCGTGCACGCTTTCGCCGTATACGTTGTGCAGCACATAGCCGCAGCGCCAGCAGCAGCCGGTGTAGCGGTCGTCTGTTACGTTCACATTGTAGAGTGCCCAGCTGAAGCTTTCCGGGGTGCCGGAGCTGTGGTCTCCCTTCCATCCGCACACAACGCGGCGCTGCCAGAGGGGCAGGGTGTCGAAAATCTTGTGCAGACGGTCCTGGCGCCAGTTGCGTACAAAGTATTCGGCGCGCTTGCAGGCGGCATCCACGCTCCATCCGTGGCGGGCGAATTCCAGGGCCGTGGCGGTAGCGATATCGCGAGGCAGGCGGTCGTCCGGCAGCATGCGGGTGTAGCGTTCCATCATGTTGGCCAGCATGTTGAGCATGCGCCCGGGCATCATGCATTCGCCGCTGTATACCACATCGCCAATCCAGCCCAGGTCATTGGCTATCAGGCCGATGAGTTTGCCGCCCCGCGGGCGTTTCACCACATCGGCCAGGCGGATGGGCTGTTTCATTTCGGCTTCAATACCGGCAATTTCGCCCTTCAGCTTGTTGATTTTGTACCGGGTGCTTTCCACGGCTGTGCCACCCAGCTCCGGCAGTTCCTTTTCGAGCTTTTCCAGTTTGTTTTTCCGGGTATCCAGCTGCTTCTGGAGCTCGTTCTGGAAATTGGTGTATGCCTGTTCGGAGAGAATCTCGGCGGTGGCCAGCGCGTAGTTAGCCAGCAGCAGGCGGTTGGCGGGGGATTGCAGGAAGCTCTTCAGGGCGGCTTCATCCGTTCCCTTGAGCCGGGCTTCAATCTGTTTGCCCAGCTTGTCGCGCAGGGCTGCGGGATTCTGCCAGTCCTTGCTGGTAGTCAGTTGCGGCTGAGCCTGCTTTTGCGGGGCCGGCGCTACCGGTGTGGGCTGCTGAGCATGCACTTGCAGCGTGGCTGCCAGCAGGAGCGAAGGTAAAAGATAGGTGCTTTTCATACGTGGGAGAAAAGGAATTCTTCAACGTGAATTTTATCACTCATCCCTGCCGCGTCAAGCACATATTTCAGGAAAGTTAAACGCTGAAATCTGGCTGATGGAGCCATCGATATCCGGCTAACCAGCGTTGCGAAGACGCTTTTCGCAGCCCGGGCCAGAGAACAATCTGCCTATCGGACGGTGGGTAGATTGGAAAGGCGTGCTTTTTCCGCATCTTCAAGCGGATTCCAGTCCTCACATGAAACAGCGCCTGTGAGGATGAACAGGGAACAGACAGACCAGAAAGCATGGATATGAAGGCTTGCGCATCAGTTGAAACGGGTACGCAGGAAATCAATCTGTGGCCCCGGCTTTCTGCAGCAATGATGCTGCCTCGTGATGCTTATAGCGCTTTGCCCAATATAAGGGGGTATGGCTGGCGTTGTCCTTGCTGTTCACGGTTGCTCCGGCCTTCAGAAGCATGGTAACGATACCCGGCACACCGCCTCGTGCGGCATCGTGCAGGGGGGTGCGTCCATGCGCATCAGCGTTGTGAATATCCGCTCCGGCATCGATGAGGAGGCGGACTACATCTTCACGTTTCTTGAGAGCTGCGGCATGCAGTGCGCTCCATTTGTCCGGCGCCGTGGCATTGGGGTTGGCTCCTGCATCTAACAAGGCCTTCACATTATCAGTTCGCCCGTAGGCCGCTGCATACATGAGCGGGGTCCAGCCTGTGTGATCTACCTTGTTGAGTTGATTTTTATCTTTGCTGGCATGACTCACCTCTTTTGCCGAGAGGTAGCCTGCGGCGTAGTGAAGAGAGAAGGTATCATGACGTTGGTTTTCTGCCTCCAGGATAATGGCGATGATCCCAGTTTTTCCGTGCATGCGTGCGAGGTGAATGGGCTTGCATCCAGTGCGATCCTGAGCCATGGAGTCAGCTCCTGCCGCCAGGAGGATTCGGGTTGCAATATTGTTGCCATTGTAGGC
>JAFXDR010000015.1 GCA_017521145.1 Akkermansia sp.
CGCCTCATGGCCCGCCGTGACCTGGTATCCCGCACCCGCAGTGAATACGATGCCGAGACCCCGCAGATTCACCTGGAGCTCAACCGCGATAAAGCCCAGTCGCTCAATATCCCGGTGGATACGATTTTCCGCACCCTGCAGAGCACCATGGCCTCCTCGTACGTGAACGATTTCACCCTCAATGGCTTCAACTTCAAGGTGCAGATTCAGGGCGGCACCAATGACCGCCGCACGGCAGATGACATCCTGAACCAGATGGTGCGCAACGAAAAGGGAGAAATGGTGCCGCTTTCTGCTGTGTGCTCTCTCTCCTATCGCATGGGGCCGGGTCGCTACAACCGCTTCAACCAGTACATGAGCGCAGATATTTCCGTGACCCCGGCCATGGGTATCGGCTCCGGGCAGATTATGAAGCTCATCGAGGACTGCGTGGCCGATATGAACCGGGAATCCCGTGAGTCCGGCCGCAATCTGCTCTGGGAAGTGAGCTGGAAAGACCTCTCCTACCAGGAACGCCAGAACGATGGCAAGATTGGCCCGCTGATTGCCATGGCCATGCTCTTTGCCTACCTGTTCCTGGTGGCTCAGTATGAAAGCTGGACCACCCCGGTACCGGTAATGCTCTCCGTCTCCGTTGCCACAATGGGTGCCCTCATGGGTGTGCAGCTCTTCGGGCTCACCATGTCCATCTATGTGCAGCTGGGACTTCTCATGCTCATTGGTCTGGCGGCTAAAAACGCCATTCTCATGGTGGAATTCAGCAAGGAAAACCACGAAAGCGGCGTGCCCGTGAAACAAGCGGCGCTCAATGGCGCCAGCCTGCGTTACCGAGCTGTGCTCATGACCGCCGTTTCCTTCCTCTTCGGCGTGTTCCCGCTGGTGGTCGCCACCGGCTCCGGCGCCGCCAGCCGTATTGAAATCGGCGTTTCCACTTTCTCCGGCATGCTGCTGGCCACCGTCTTCGGTATCTTCATGGTGCCGGGGCTCTATTCGGTCTTTGCCCGCATGCGGGACTGGACCGCCAGCAAGGTACGAGGTGAAAAATTACCGTAACTCAAACTGCCGCAGCAGATGCTGCGGCATTTTTTTTATTCTTTTTTATTGATGCGACTTGACCTGCAAGATAGAAAATCATATAATGACTGGCGTATGAAACACCTTACTCCTATCCTCATCGCCGGGGCACTTCTTTGCGCATGCCAGCAGACACCCCCGCGCAACACCATCCAGATGGAGGTTCCCATTTTCACAGGCACAGCCAAGGACGGCAAGGCCTGCTGCGTGCGCACGTGCGACGAGCGCGCCTATTACCAGATGACTACCATTACTGGTCCTGAGGCTCCCGAGTGGGACGTGTTTGACCGCGCTGATGCCGTTATCAAGTACAACCAGATGCCCACCAAGGACAAGGAAATGCTTTTCGAAGCCATTGCCGAAACCTATGCCAAGCTGCCGGCCAAGCACAAGCTGACCAGCGAGCAGATTAATCTTGGTATCTGGAATGACCTTACCAAGAAAGGTGTAGACCTCAGCTTCGGCGAGGATCCGGCTGACTGGCATCCCTATGAGATGTACATCCACCCCATCGTCATCACGGAGATGACCAACTTCTTCATCAACGCTGCAGATGACAGCATCACCGATGAAGAGCTCAACCTGTGGCAGAAGGCCGGCTGCAACGTGGTGAATGCCCACCCGGACAATATGTGCATGGCTGCCATGCTCGCCCGCAAGGATGACCTGGCCGCTGGTGGTATCATCATCACCCCGGATAAGGGCGGTTACTACAAGGCCGAGACCAAGAAGATTGACTGGGCCAAGTACCGCGCCGAGCACCACAAATAAAAGTTCAATATTCCCATTTTAACAAGAAGCCCCGGTCTGTTACCGGGGCTTTTTGTTTACGCTTTTCGCGAAGGTTTGCGGCGACCGTGACTTTCGTCATTCCATTCCGCGGACTCGTATTTCTCACGGCAGAGCATATCGAGCTCCTCATTGAAACCGGGGTATGGTTCTGCCCCCTCCACAACACGCACAACAGGTGCCAGAGCCTGTGCCAGCTTCATCTGCCAACCCGCAGCAGGTTCGCACTGCTGGATAAGCCCCTGGTGCAGCACGGCGCCCTTGAAGCGGCGCTGGCCGGCGCCTGCAAGCTTCTGCCCGCTTTCATCCACGATATCACTCTTCACCGGGCTGGCCCAGCAGGCGCGCCCGCCATCCGGCGCATCCTCAGTAAGCAGGGTGCAATTGACCCCGCTCTGCTGCAAGGCCACGGCAAGAGCCCCGTGAATCCAGATGTAGAGCTGGTCAGCGGGGGGATACATGACCCCCTCCACACCAGGAAGCGTAACGGTGTAGGTATACCCCAGCCGGTGGTCTACTATGCCACCACCAGTCCAGCGGCGGATGTATTCAGATGCTCCGGGAAAAATGGAAGCGGCCTCTGTAGCAGTATCAAAATACCCGAAACTGACAGCGGAGCGCTCCCACCCGTAGATGCGTAACCACGCTTCATCCCGACGGGAAAGCAATTCATCTGCGGCCATGTTACGGTAACCGCTGCGGGGAACGGGGTCAATCCAAAGCGTGATGGCTCCGGGGAGCACATCACGCTGCTGAGTCTGCATCTGCTGCATGATTTATTTAATTATCAGAGAGGTTGCGGAAGCGCCACCAGACGGGAATAGGAGCGCGTGTATTTTGCAAAGAAATCTGCTATACGCTTAGGAGCACGGCGGCGCCCCTGACGAATCTGCTCCACCATGGCTACACCTTCCTCTGTCAGCACACTGATGGACACCATTGCGGAATCAATACGGGCGTTCTCATATTCATCAGAACCAGCCCGAATCCGATCACCAAAGACATCAATCTTGTTTGTTTTGGAATTCGATGAAATAACCGGGATGCTGACCGTCTGATACTCTACGCGCCCCTCCTTGGCATCTGCCTCGTTTGCAGCATAGCGGATGTTGAAAGTCACATTGAGCTCAAGAATATTCTCGCAGAGGAAATTCTGTTCATCGTTTTCCTGGAACTTAGAATACGCGGACTCGAGATTCTCTTTACCTAAAAGCTCTTCAAATGTGGCGCGAGGCGGCACAACCTGGCGATACAACGAAAAGAGGGGGTAAACACCGGGGGAGTCGGCATCCGCTCCAGGCAAATTCAGAATCTGATCGCGGTACATGAGACGGTAGCCAATTGCATTGACATCACCCTGAGTATCGCGATTATGGGCGCGTGCTTCGCGGTAATTCTTGCGCAGCGCGGTGCTGGAACTTACAGAGGGGTTACGATCCGGAGCACAGGCAAAGAATACACACTGAGCAGAGCGAGGGATGGTCAGTCCCTTGGGGACGTTGTCCATCGTATCATCTCCTTTGGCAAACAACCACTGGTACTTGTTGTCGTAGCCACGCATCTGGAAAGACTCCAGATCACGACTGATGGCCTGTAAGGCCATGCGCGCGCGGGATGAGGTACTTACATCCTCGCTCACGGCTCGCCACAAGTCGATGCTCTGATTGGTGAGCTGCATGATAACCAGCACCAGCATACCGGTGATGGCCATAGCCGTCATCAACTCGATGAGGGTGAAGCCCCTGAAAGTAATTTTCTTTGCAAGTTTCATGATGTATCAGCAAAAAGGAAAATTAGCGGCGGAAAGAAAAGTTGGCAGAGAACAGCGGGCGCCCCAGTTTTTCCCATTTCTTACCCTTGTAGCGGGCAGGATTCGGTGGGTTCATGTGGTAAAAATCTGCACGGCAGAAGATAACGCCCCCCCAGGCGTCTGCCTTACCCGGTTCAGACACAAACTCCTCGGGCTTATTAGCCTCATGGATAACACCAGGATTCTTCAGTTTAAGATATACACCGTCTTTCTGGTGCTTGAGCTGGGTCATCTTCACCAGGAACACAGGGCCCACGGCATCTCGGATATCATTGCGATGCAGCGGATCATCCATCGGGCAGGCAATGGATACAAGCTGCATGTTCTTGCCGGGCACACTCTTGCCGGCAGGAATGGGGGGGAAGGAACCGTCTGCCCGTGGCGACTTGGAAAGGTCTGCCCTGTAGGAGAAGATGACAATGGAGCTGCTGGGGCGCGCAGACTTCTTCAGCCAATAGAACCCTTTATCAAAAGTTGTAAGGTATTTATCCGGAGTGGAAACCTTGGCATCTTTCGCCATTTCATCACCACGGAGGGTGTTGATCTCTGCACGAAGGATACCCGTGATGCGCTCTGACTCCTGGCGGGTAAGAGCCTGGCGCACCAGGCCACGAGCCGGCACAAATACAGTCAGGAAAATGGATAACATAACGCCCACCAATGCAACGGCGAGCAGGGTCTCCATCAGGGTAAAGCCACGCAAACGAGAAAAAGCGGAAATCTTTTTCATACTCATTAGTCAGAATATCTTTTATCTTTCATCCTGGAATACCTGCTCCTCTGTGCGAAGCAGGCTGACATCTCCACTGGGCCACAGGCATATGCCCTTCGCCCCGGCAGGCCGCACCTCACGCCCCTCCTTGATAACATCGGTCGGAGAAACACCATCTGTCGAGTAGCGGCCATTGCTCAAGCGGCCATTGATGAGCACCAGACGCTGCGGGCAGGTCGTGTTCAACGGATCTGCCGTGGGGGATACAAAACGCCCACGCTCGTCAAATTCAACATAGTAAATCTGCACACGTCCGCGACCAGGCAGCATCGTCACCTCCTGACCAATCATGGTTTCAGTCACACCGTCCTCACGCGGAAGCGGCTTGCTGAAAGTGGGTGAGAAAAACACCCCGGGAGGCAGCAGCACACCCGCAGTCGGCATCACCCACTTACCTTCACGGGCTACGTTCGTACCATCGCTGATAGCATTTTTGCCTTCCCCCTTTCGGAGCATCTGCACGCCGACATAGCGCAGATGAATACTTTTTGAGGAAGTATCCTTGGGGTCTGCAACAAAGAACAGACGTGTATACGTATCATTACCCTGAGCCGTGGCTCTCGCTTCAGTTACCAGAGCTTCCACCAGATCAACGCCGGATTCAATACCCCGTCCCTTGCCGGCATCGCGAAGCACACCAGCGGCCATCGTCATAACGACACCCAGAATGGCAATAACCACAAGGAGTTCCACCAATGTAAACCCCTTCTTAATCTGTCGGCTCATTTTTTTCATATTCATTGGAAACGCAGCGCGCGAAAATTCTGCCACTATTCATAGCAGTTTTCTGCTGGCTCTTCAATCTTTTTTTGCAGATGCTGCCCTTTTCTGACAGCTTTTTTGTTTTGTGTTGACCTTTTGAAGAAAATAGAGTACACGAATCTGGTCATGAGCATCCTGGAATCACTCATCCTTGGACTGGTGGAGGGACTGACTGAATATCTGCCAGTTAGTTCCACCGGGCATCTGATTATTGCTCAGTACCTGCTGGGGATGAAAGAATCTGCCGCACTGGATGCCTATTCCGTCTGCATTCAGGTGGGGGCCATCCTGGCCGTGCTCAACCTGTATTTCTCCCGAATCCGGCAAATGTGGAACGGCCTGTGGCATAAAGACCCCATTGGCCGCAGACTGATCTGCAACCTGCTGCTGGGGTTCCTGCCAGCCATGGTAATAGGCTTTTTCCTGGCAGGTACTATCAAGGAGTTCCTCTTCAATGCAGAAACCGTGCTCATCTCCTGGGCTGTGGGTGGTGTGGTTATCCTGCTTTATGTGCGCCGCGGCATGAAAACCGGCAAGGGCCGCCGCCATTCCGGAACCGAGCTTGAAGACATGGATTGGAAAGCCGCTCTGAAAGTAGGTTTCATGCAGTGCATTGCCATGTGCCCCGGCACCAGCCGCAGCCTGATGACCATGCTGGGCGGGCTCGTGGCAGGCCTGAGCATGGCCGCCGCTGTGGAGTTCAGCTTCCTGCTGGGTCTCATCACGCTGAGTGCGGCAACCGCATATGATTTCATGAAGTACGGCAACAGCATGGTGGCCGAGCTTGGCTGGCTGCCTATGATTACCGGCACGGCCATGTCCTGGCTGAGCGCCATTATTGCCGTCAAGTGGATGGTAGGCTACCTGCAGAAGCACGGGCTCTCCCTTTTCGGCTGGTACCGCATTGGTGCAGCCCTGGTCATGCTGGTGCTCATTCTGAACGGTCTGCAGGTCTGATGACCCGTTGAAGCGCACTTTCTGCTTTTCATTTGAAAGCAATCGTGTAGAATAAATGCACTGACAAGTGCATGAAATACCTCAAGCTTACACTCAACTGGTTTCTTGACAACGCATTGGCATGGTTCACCCCGGCATGGCGCCGCAACAGCCGGGAGACCATTGCCGCACTGAAGCGCTATGTCAACTACAACCGGCATAAGCTGGATGCCGAAACCACCGCGACCTGCAAAACCCTGCAGCAAGAACTGGAGAACGCCCTGCTCTGCTGGAACCGGGAAGAGTGCGACCGCATTATCAAACAGGCAGGCATCAAATGCGAAGCCATGCCGGACTTCAAGCGAGGTGCCGTGGTGGAGATGGTGGAGTCGTTCTTCGTGATCATGGTTGTCTTTCTGGGGTTGCGCACATATTACGTGCAGCCGTTCCGCATCCCCACAGGCTCCATGCAACCCAGCCTGAATGGTATCATTGTGCACCCGGTCGATGAAGTCCCCGGCATTGCGAAACGCGCGTGGGACATGCTGACTCTGGGCAGTTCCTATGTGGAAGCCACGGCCGCGAATGCGAAATCGCTGATCAGCATCGAAGACCACCCTAAGTACCTGCTCTTCACCGAGACGACCTTGAGTTTCAGCGATGGCAGCAAGGTAAACATCCCTTCTGCCAAAGGGGCTGTCATGCAATACCTGAAGGAGCAGGGAAAGCTCAGGGAAACGCTGCATGGGCTCCATCTGGGCAGCTACCAGCCAGGAGAAACCATCGTGCGAGCCCGAGTGGATGCGGGGGATATGATTCTGGTGAACCGTGTTGCCTACCATTTCCGCCAGCCGGAACGCGGAGAAACCTTTGTTTTCGATACCCGTGGCATCAATACCTCCATGCAGCCTCCCTCTGCTGTGCGTATGACCGACCAGCAGGCAGGCACCCACTATATCAAGCGGCTCTGCGGCCTGCCTGGCGACACCCTGCAGGTAAAAGAGCCCTATCTGCTGGTGAATGGAGCACCAGCGGCAGAAAGCACCATTGCGAGAGTAGCAGCAGGCACCCCCCCATTTAATCCGGAAGGCTACCAGCAACTCAACCACCGCACCCAGCCGCTCGCCTACATGACCGACCTGGGCCCCGTGCACCTGCAGAACACCAGCAATCCGGCCATGCGGGAATACGCCGCTCTGGGTGATAATACAACCAATTCCCTGGACTCCCGTTACTGGGGACCTGTGCGCCAGTTCAACATCATCGGGCCTGCCTGTTTCACCCTGTGGCCTTTCACGAATCACTGGGGAGGCATCGAATAAAATCGTCTCTATATTATTATGTCTGATGCTGATACCATAACAAAAAACGCCAAATCGAATCTGGCGTTCACCCTCATGGATTTACCTGAGGAACGCCGCCAGAACATGGCACGTCTCTACGCCTTCTGCCGCATTGTGGACGATGTGGTGGATGAACCCGGCATGACCTCAGAGGAGCGTCATGCGGCACTGAACCGCTGGACTGACATCATCACCTGCACCGTCCCCCCCTCTGCAGGTATTGAAAGCGAAGTCCAGAAGCTCATGGTAGAGCAACAGCTGGATGCAGCCCCCCTTCTGGAGCTATTAGCCGGCTGCCGGAGTGATATCACCCCGCAGCAACCCGCCACTCGCGATGATTTACTCCACTACGCCTACCAGGTCGCAGCCTGTGTCGGCATATCCAGTGCGGCGGTCATGGGAGCCTCGCCCGCAGCAAAAGACTACGCCATGGCCCTGGGCTACGCTCTGCAGCTGGTCAATATCCTGCGTGACATAGCCGAAGACTACCGCAAACACGGGCGCATCTATCTGCCGGCAGATGACATGGCGCTTTTCGGCGTGACGGAAGAAGACATCCGCGAGCAGCGCTACAATTACCGCATGCGCCAACTCCTTGCCTATGAAGCAGCCCTGGCAGAAAAATATTTCTGCGAAGCAGAGGAACTCTACCACCAGCTTTCGGTAGAAGACCGCAACTGCCTGATTCCCGCGCAGGCCATGAGCCTCATCTACCACACCGTGCTGGAAAAAATGCAGGATGACGAATACCGCGTCTTTGAGCGCCGCTACAGCGTCAACAATTTCCGGAAACTCTGGTTCCTGCTGAGAGCACGCATCGGTTCGTTCGAGTTCCCCAGCATCACCGAATGGGGATTCCTTTACAACGATGAAAAAAAGCAGCCCTGACGGCTGCTTTTTTCTTGCTTTCACAACATGGCAGTTATAAAATGCGTACAGTACACCATGACCGACGCCTCCCTCACCTACCACGAATTTGACGATTGCCTCTGGATTCGCTGCAACAGCCGCGGCAGCTTTGTAAACAGCCCCTCCCTGAAATCCATTGCAGAGAAATACATCTCGCGCGGCGGCAAGGTCATCGTGGTTGACCTGGAGATATGCCCCGGAGTGGATTCCACTTTCATGGGAACGCTGGCAGGGCTGGCTCGTAAGCTCATGGGCACTGGAGGGGTGCTGCAGATAGCCACCCCCACCCAGCGTACCCGCGCAGCCATGGAAAGCCTGGGGCTTGATATGCTGGTGGAAATTGACCCCTCTGGAGCAATCTGGCAGGGAGATATGGAAAGCCGCCGCACCCAACTCACCCAGGATAGCCGTCAGGAGACCACCGCGGACAAGATGAACGAGCTGGAGCGTACCCGCCATGTGCTGGAAGCACACAACACCCTGCGCTCCATGAACCACAAAAACAACGAAGCTTTCGGCTACGTGTGCGAGACTCTGGAGGAAGACCTCATGCGCCATGAGGCGGAGCTGGACGACTAACCGCAATGAATCCGGACCGCCGACAACTTGCAGCACAATACCGGGAGCTGCTGGCGGAAATTTACCAGGGTTGCGCCGATACAGCAGCCCCGCAGATGCCGCCGGAAATGCAAATTCAGAGCTGGTGGGCAGCCGGCCTGCTGCCGGATAATGGTGAAACGCAGCGCCACGGCCATATCCGCATTCTGGAACGAGGACGATGGAACCGCCTGCCCGGGCCGGATTTCACCCATGCAGAGATAGAATTGAATGGTAAGCGCCTGCGGGGTGATATTGAGATTGATCCACGCGCACAGGATTGGGAGGCTCACGGCCACGGTGCGAACCCGGCATTCGACAATGTAGTGCTGCACATCGTACTCACCCCGCCTCCGGCTGGCTGGTACACCCGGAACAGCCAGCACCACGAAATCCCCGTACTCTATCTCCCGCCAGAGGCCTGGCAGAGCACAGAAAAACGCGCGGACGACAGTCTGCCCCGGTGCCGGAAGCCCCTGTCCGAGCTCAACTCCGCCGCCATCATTCGTCTGCTGAAAGCAGCCGCAGCCTACAGGCAGGAACAGAAGCGCACGCGCTTCCACCAGCGCGCAAAAGCAGCAGGCGAATCCCAGGCATGGTATGAAGCCTGGGCCTCCACGCTGGGCTACAGTGCCAATAAGGACGCCATGCACATACTTGCCATGCGTGCGCCCATAGCGGAACTGGGGCGGCAGGCCGAAGCAATCCTGCTTGGCACAGCGGGCTTCCTCATACCCGTGCTTCCAGAGCGCGCGGGAGAACAGGCACGCAACTATCATCGCGGTGTATGGGATGCCTGGTGGCTGCTCAGGGAGCAGTTTGAACTGGCTGAAGGGCGGGAACTCCCCTGGAGCAAGGCGCCGGCACGACCGCTCAACCACCCGCAGCGGCGCGTAGCAGCGCTGGCCGCAAGCGCGAATAAATGGAATCGCATTCTCCCTCTGCTGAATGCGCCCGGAGCTCAGGAGCTCAGACAGCTGCTCACCTCCATATCACATCCCTTCTGGGATACGCACTATACCCTTGCCTCAGCCCCCATGAGCAAACGAGCCGCCCTCATCGGCGAGCAACGTGTGAATGATTTTCTCATCAACCACGTCTATGTGTACGATGAAAGCCCCGCGGCATGGGAAAGTTACCTTGCCTGCCGCAATGCCTCCACCCCGCAGGAAATCAGGCGCACAGCCGCGCTGCTCTTCGGAGACAGGGCAGATTTAGCCCCTGCTCTTCGTCTTGCCTATGTGCAGCAGGCATTGCTGCAGATTGATGCAGACTTCTGCGCCTGCAATATCTGCCTGGACTGCGCATTCCCTGAACAGCTCGGACAATGGGCTCATTAAAAAAAGGCTCCGTTTTCACGGAGCCTTTCTTATTAAGCTGTCAATTGGCGGCATGCCTTGACCGTATTAGCCATGAGCATGGCAATAGTCATGGGGCCCACGCCTCCCGGCACCGGGGTGATATAGGAGCATTTATCTTTTACGGATTCAAAATCCACATCGCCCACAATGCGGTATCCCCGCGGACGAGTTTCATCGGCAATGCGGTTGATACCCACATCGAGCACCACGGCTCCCTCTTTCACATAATCGGCCGTCACCATCTCCGGGCGACCAACAGCCGCCACAATGATATCCGCCGTGCGGCAGAGAGCCGGCAAATCCTTTGTGCGGGAGTGAGCAATCGTCACCGTAGCATTGGCATTCTTTGCCACCAGCAGGTTAGCCATGGGCTTGCCTACAATCATGCTTCGGCCAATCACCACGGCATGCTTGCCGGCAGTTTCAATACCGTATGCCTTGAGCAGCTCCATGCAACCCAGCGGGGTACACGGCACAAAGCCCTCAGCATCTTCCAGAACAAGCTTTGCAACATTGGCAGGGTGGAAACCATCCACATCCTTGCGGGGGTCAATATTGAGAATGACCGCTTCCTCATCAATATGGGGCGGCGGCGGGCTCTGCACCAGAATACCATGAATGCGGTCATCGGCATTCAGTTTGTGAATCAGCTCAACCAGCTCCTCCTGTGTGGTCTCCGCAGGCAGTGCCCATTTCTGGGAATAAAGCCCCAGCTCAGCGCAGGCCTTTACTTTAGACCCCACATACACCTGGGATGCCGGATCCTCACCTACCAGCACCACAGCCAGGCCCGGCGTGTGCCCCTGAGCCTTGAGTTCTTCTATCTCTACCTGCAGCCGGGCTCGCACGCTGGCGGCCACTTCCTTACCATCTATCAGTGTCGGGGTCATGTTTATTCCTCGGGTTCAAAATCAGGGCGGCCCATGGCCAGCAACTCGTCCAGCCTGACCATGTATTCTTTCTGGGTTTCATCATCCAGCTCTGCCGGTACGTAAAGTGGTTCCCTTGCCGTCACAGTAATCTTGGAAAAAGGTTTCGGAATAACGAACCCGTCCCACGCTTTTTTGATGCGCCAGCAACCAGGAATATCGATGCAGAGCGGCAAAATGGGAAGTCCGGAAACAGAAGCCAGGCGAATCACCCCCGGATGACATTTATAGATGGGGCCTTTGGGGCCATCCGGGGTGATGCACATGCAGCATCCTTCCTCCAGCTCGCGCAGCATATCACGGAACCCTGCCACACCGCGGCGATGGCTGGAACCACGAACCGCCCGCATACCGTAGTCCTCTGCAACGGTAGCCAGCAGGGCGCCGTCCTTGCTGGCGCTTGTCAGCATACTCATGGTTACCTTACCCTTGATGATGTAACGGTACACATAACACGGCGTAAAGGTACGGTTGTGCCACAGCGCAATGATGCACTGCTGCTTACCCAGGATATTCTCTGCCTTTCCCTGAGCAACAACCCGCTTACGCAACGTGAGGCACACCCCGGATATAAGCATCCAGACCAGGTGCCCCAATGGGCGGGTCCACCACTTTGAACGTTTTTCTAAAGCCTTGCTGCTCACGTCTGTTTTCTCTGAATTGGAGGATAGGGGTTAAAACGGGGTTGAGGGAGCAAACGGGTCTTCAGCTGTTTCAAAGGGGTTACCTTGTGGATTCTGCGAGGACGGGCTGGCCTGTCTGGAAGGTTGCGGCATAAATGCCGGAGTTTCCCCCGAGTTCAACTGCTCTCTCAATTTGTCTAAATCAAGATCATTGAAAGGTATGCGCTCCGGTCTGTCACGACGAGCGATTGCAGCCCTGGCCTCCACCTCTTCCATATCATCATCCGGAGCATTGCCGAATCCCTTCAGGCGGGTGCTCAGCACAGCCCAGTCGCCATTCTGCTGGAATATGGGGTCGGGACGACCATCCGGATACTCGACGCGAGCCAGTAACATGGGAATGCCATAATGCAACTCGCCCGTAAGTTCATTATCAGCATTCAAGGTCATTTTGCCCCGCAAAGTGGCCAGGTCCCGTTCCACGATACCGTCATCCGGGACTGATAATGAAATGCCTCCGTCCTGGTTATCAATCATCACATAACCCCGGAATACCGAAAGTGGGTTATAAAGGCGCCGCTTTGCCGGGTCAATATGCTCTGTCACTGCTTGTAATGCGTCAAATGAACTCAGGCAGATATTCTTGAGGTGAAATTCCCCGTTAAAGACCGGCTCCTCGGTCTCATGAGCCAGTGTAATAGTGGCGCTGTCGCTGATTTTTCCTTGCGAAACAGCTACGGTACGAGCCGTGAAAAAGCCCTCAAAGCGGCCTCTCGTAAAATCAGCCAGACTCATGTTGTCAGACTCCACCGCATAAGGGCCTGCCATATTGGCTCCGGCTCCGATCCTGCCAGCCAGGGCAATTCTCGTGCGGCGCTGCTCTGCAATATCGGAAGCCGTATCAGTCGTACCCCGTAGAGAGAAATCCTCAATTCCAGAGGTTGAGAGATGAAACTTACCCTCCTTGATATTGACCGTTTTCCAGCCCTTCATCACCAGCTCGCCGGAATTAAGCATCAGCACACCTGCACCCTGCGATGTGTGAGGGTAATACATGTATGCCTGCGCATTTTTCAGCATTACAGGTGCGTTTTCCCCGTCTGCATATTGTACCGTGAAATTGTCACAGGTCATACGCCGGAACGTCCACAAATCCTTACCCTGGTGCACAGGCATCTGCATATGCGCACCATTTCGCAGAACCAGCAGGGCACGTTCAATCTTGAGTTCATCTGCCTTGAAGACATTGGTAAGGAAACTTGATAAATCAAGGCGCGCGCTCACCCCGGTGAGCTCGGCGCGTTCAATCATGCAGGATTCCGGGAACTCTGCAATCACCTTACTCAGACAGAACGAAGTCCCTTCTATTCCCTGACCTTCCAGCACAATCGAACTTGCACCCCAGCTCTGCTGTAACTCAAGCTGCTTTTCGCTCAGATACGCACTGGACGACATGCTGGATATACGCAGGAAAAGGAAGGCTGCGATGGCCAGCAGAAGGATAAATAAACCTGCTAATGACAATACAAAGTGCCTGCGACCTCTTCGTTCCTTATCCCGCGCTGAGAGCATTACCTTGCGTTTCTTGGTAACGCGTACCACCTTGGTACCATCCGCCCTCACCACCACTTCGCGGCGGCGTTCCTGGGAAGGTTTGTCCTCGTTGAGTTGTTTAATAATGCTGCGAACCTGAGTCAGGTTCTCTTCCTCATCCTCGTATTTATCGTCCTTACCGGCCATCATTTTTACTTTACCGTTATAAATCGGTCACATTCTGCACGGCTTCCCCGCTGCCAAGAGTCTTACCTGTCGGGTCAACCACATCAGCCTTGACAAAAACCATGAATGCCTTACGAATCTTTTCCGAACCTTCAGAGCGGAACAGGCGCCCCACCATCGGCAAATCTCCCAGTACTGGCAGCTTGTCCTCATACCTCACGCTGCGGGCTTCTTTCAAACCGCCCAGCACCACAACGGTTCCCGCCCCTACGGTCAGCTTTGTATTTTCCATGCGGCGCTTGAAAATGGGCTGCAGAATCGGGTTATTGCTGATAGGCGACATCATCTGACTCCCATCCGAGTTGAGAACAGCAGCATAAATCGGACTACCCCAGTTCACAAATCCCTCAAATTCATTCTGTGTGATTGTCAAAGCCAGCGTTACGTGCTGACCATCGGGTGCCACAGTTGCCTCATGAATCTGCAGAACCGTGCCAATACCGCCCACCGAATCTTCATTCACGCCAAAACGAACAAATGAATCCGGGTGAGCAGGTGCTACTATCTTCATGGAGTCACCCCGGCTCGGGATTTGCGGAGCAGAATAGGTTTCCGGGTAAATCAGCTCCTTCACGTTGGCGTATACCACCTGCTCATCACGCCCGGGAGTAAATACGATACGTGGATTTGCCAGAACATCCGTTCCCTTCTTCTGGGCTGCACCGCGCATAATCATGGCCACATCCACATTATTCCAGATACCACGGAAAGAGAAAACACCCGGAGCCTTTCGCTGTGACGTATTCGCGGCGCTGAGAGCGGCGGCACTACCCGTAGAGACCAGGGTTTCCAAATTATCAGCCCGGAGCACCAGATTGCCGGAGCGCAGACTCTCCGTGGCAGACAAACCGGTAGATTGTATGCCGGCATCCAGAATAGGCATATTCCCCACGGGGGTAGCCCCACCAGCAAGAATGGCTTTCGAGGGATTCAGCGATGCATTAAAGATCCATTCAAAGCCCAATTCCTTCAAATCATTCTCGTTCACCTCCATGGCAATCACATTGAGCACAACGGCCTTCTCTGTGGTCAGAGGCATGGAAATCAGCTCCTCAATCTCCTTCTGGTTGAACAAGGTATTGCGCACGGTGAGCGTTCTGGAGGCAGACTCATAGCGAGCAGTGGCACCCTCCGGGAAGGCTACCCCCATCTCCTTCAGAGCAACAACCGGGTTCACCCGTTTCACCCGCACAGTGGGAGCGGAGGAGAAATCGTTATCCTCCTCATCTTCATCTTCCCCCTCATCCCGCACATCGAAGAAATGCGGAGGCACTGTGTACACACGTTCCACCATGGGGCCATAATCCCGCCCCGACAGCACAAATTCAATACCCAAGGGGGAGATATAGTGACCGATACCCAGCTGGCGGTCAATATGATTCAGCAAGTCAGCAACTGTAATATCAGTCAGAGTCAGGGTCACACGGCGGCTCATCACGTCTTTGTGCATAGCCGAATCAGACGCCCCGAAATTGGTCATGACGTTAATAGGACGGCTACCGCGAATTCCGGATGCCTCAAACTTGCCTATCTGCCCCATGAGAGTCTCCTGCACATCCTGGATGGTGGCCTCCTCAAAGGATATTCTCGGAATCACCATCTCCTTGAGAGCCATGGCCATGCTGTTCTCCACCTCCGAAGCCTCCTGCGCTGCACCGGATTCAGTGGTCGCATAGGAAACGGCAGAGGATTCTGCCGGAGCGTGTTCCTCCCATGCGGCATCCACCTCGGCAAGCGCCTTGGCGCGGAAAGAATCGTGAACAGACTTCAGATAGCCAGTCCGGCGGTTTGTCACCATCTCCATGCCACGGCGGGCTGCCGTATTGTACGGGTCAATCTTGAGAACAGACTCGAATGTCTCTTTTGCCTTATCAAAATTACCGAGGTCATAATACCCGAAAGCGAGCGAAAGCAGGCGGTTCACCTCACCTACATTACCGATATGCCGGGGCGTCAGCGCCGGGTTAGTGTATACCGGATCCAGAGTCTTTGCTAATTCTGCTGCGGCAAACTTGTGCCCGGGGGAAATTGTCTGGGCTTCCTTGAGGAACTCCACCGCTTCATCTGTGCGCCCCACCTTGCGGTAATCCATAGCCTTGGCCACCAGGGCATCCGCCAGGCTATCCTTAATAAACTTCACCTGTTTTTCCAGTGCAGGCACCGCCGGTATCACCTTCAGGGCGGAGCGGTAGCAATCAACAGCATCACCATAACGCCCGGCAGTATACGCAAGTCTGGCCTCCTGTACTTTCTGGGCAGCCTCGCGGGCAGCCATCTGACGCTTAGCGGATTCAGATGCCGCAACGGAAGCAGCCCCGGCATCCTGCGCCGTTACCTGAGGCGCCGCAGCCAGAGCCAGAGAAGACACGAGAGAAAGGAGAACTGAGCGAGATGTAAAGCCGTTCATAGCAAGTGCCACCATAATACCAGACCCACCGCGCAAAGTCACTCCAAAAGTGCGCTATTGCTCATTTTTTATAGCAAACAGCGGCTCCCTGCAACAGGGAACCGCTGCAAAACGAGCTATACACCTGCATCAACCCTCGGCAGAGTCAGGCAGATAGCCCTTAATCTTGCTGATTCGCGTGGGGTGGCGCAGCTTGCGGAGTGCCTTCGCCTCAATCTGGCGGATACGCTCGCGGGTCACGTTGAACTGGCGGCCCACCTCTTCCAGAGTGCGGGGGTTGCCGTCCTTCAGACCAAAACGCTGCTCAATCACGGCACGTTCGCGGGCGTTAAGCGTGTTGAGCACATCGCCGATCTTATCGCGCAGCGAGTTGTAGGAAGCGCCATCCATGGGATTTTCGGCACTCTTATCCTCCAGGAAATCACCAAAGGAGGTATCATCCGAATCACCCACCGGCTGCTGCATGGAAATAGGCTGCTGGGCCATCTTGAGCACGCTGCGCACCTTCTCCACCGACATCACAGCCCCCTTGTTAGGCTCCTCGGCCAGTGCAGCGGCAATTTCCTCCGGCGTAGGTTCGCGACCAAAGTCCTGCACCAGCTTCTTCTGCACGCGCATGAGCTTGTTAATCGTCTCAATCATGTGCACCGGAATACGGATAGTACGCGCCTGGTCAGCAATGGAGCGGGTAATGGCCTGGCGAATCCACCACGTAGCGTAGGTGGAGAACTTGTACCCGCGGCGGTACTCGAACTTCTCCACCGCTTTCATGAGTCCCATGTTACCCTCCTGGATGAGATCCAGGAATGCCAGACCACGATTCGTGTACTTCTTGGCAATGGAAATCACCAGACGCAGGTTTGCCTCAATCATCTCGCGCTTGGCAGCTTCCGCATCCTTCATGCTCTGGTTCATGAGCTTGTAATTCTCCAGGAACTGGGGAATGGGCATCCAGAGTTCCATCTCGAACTCCTTGAGCGCATCGCGATAGAGCGAGTTCTCCGGGTCAGCCTCGCGCTGGCGCAGCACCTTCATGATACGCTGGCGCAGCTCTCTGAGCTCCTTCACAAAATCCTCATATACCTTACCCTTGAACGAGAATCCGGCGTAGAGATCAGAGAGAGTCTCCAGTTTCTCCTCAAATTCCTTCTGAAGCGCCGTGACTGACTTCTTGCGCTTGCGGGCAGAACACAGGCGGGCGTAGCAGGCCTGCACCTCTGCGTGGCGGGTCATCACCTTGGTTACGAGCGGGGGCAGTTCCTTCAGGTACTTATCGCGGCGGTCAATATTCTTATCCACCACTACGCGGTCGAAGCGCTCCTCGTTGTGCTGCACCTTATCGGCGGTGTCGCAGTAGTAAATAGCCACCACACCGAAGCGGTGCAGGTAACGCTGCAAATCCTCCTCAGCCTGGTCAATCTTGCGAGAAATCTCCACCTCTTTCTGGCGGGAAAGCAGATCCTTGAGTCCCATCTGCTTCAGGTACATGCGCACCGGGTCATCCAGGATATCCAGCTTGGCCTCCATCTTTTCAGTTTCGTCCTCCTCACCGCTTTCGGTCATGCGCTGGCGCTCACCGTAGGTATCCACATCGGAGGCATCGATGATATCGAACTGCATCCCGCGCAGGCGCTCCATGATTTCCTCATAGTCAGCGGGGTCAATCACATCGTGCGGCAGCACATCGTTGATATCATCATAAGTCAGGTAGCCCTGCTCCTGAGCCTGGCGGATAAGCTCCTTAATCTTTTCCTGTACCACAGGGCTGTTCACCAGGCGACCATCCTTGGAGCTCAACTCATCTGCAGAGAGCGGGCGCACGGAGTAATCCTCCTCATCGCGCACCTCCACACCGACCAGGTGCAGGCGCTCGAAAAGGCGTGCATGATCGTTATCCTCCGTTTCATCCGGCGGCAGGGAATTTTCAATATCCTCCGCCGTCACATAACCATTGTTCTTCTTAGCAATGGCAAGGAGTGATTTGAAAGCAGTCTTGAGCGTGGCGTCATCCGCAAAGAACTCATTCATTTCTGCCGCAGAGAGCTGCGGGGTAAAATGCTTGCTCTTACGCTCACGGGGTTTGGATTCCTTTGCCTTTGTCTCCTTGGGAGCTTCCGGCTCATCTGTAGCAACAGGTTCAGCCACAGGCTCCGGAGCAAGCCCCATCATCACCTCGAACATATCAGGCTTAGCCGGGGAGGCTTCTTCCTTCACAGCTTCTGCAACCGGCTCTGCAGGTCTGGCGGCGGGCTTCTTCTCAGCCTTGGGCGCAGCGGCAGGCTTGGCGGCGGGCTTCTTCTCAGCCTTGGGCGCAGCGGCAGGCTTAGCGGCGGGCTTCTTCTCAGCTTTGGGCGCAGCAGCAGGCTTGGCAGCGGGCTTCTTCTCAGCTTTGGGCGCAGCGGCAGGCTTGGCAGCAGGCTTCTTCTCAGCCTTGGGCGCAGCGGCAGCCTTGGCGGCAGGCTTCTTCTCAGCCTTGGGCGCAGCAGCAGGCTTGGCGGCGGGCTTCTTCTCAGCCTTGGGCGCAGCGGCGGCCTTGGTGGTTACCTTCTTTTCCTCTGCCTTTGCAGCCTTGGGTTTGGCGGCAGCGGGCTTGGCAGAAGACTTTGCGGAAGTTTTCTTGGGGGTCGACATAATGGTGAAAAGGAATGCGGGCAGACTCCACCCTTTACAGATTTTGTCAAGTGTCTGACAAAATTTGCGAGCATTATATAGGCAAATCGCAGGCTGTCAACCCACTCACCTGCAATATGACACAATTTGCATTATTTTATGCATTCAACGGCCCGAATTCTGCCTCTAATTCTGCCGTTTTAAGCTCAATTTCCTCGCTCAGCTCCTCCCAGCGGGTGTAGAGAGTCTCCGTTTCGCGCTCCAGCAGCTGGTATTCCTGAGTAAGTTCCATGAGTCTCTGGTTATCGCACATGTTCTCCGGGCGCTCCAGCTCGGCAGAAACATCCTCTTTGCGTTCATCCTTAAGAGCAATGGCAGACTCCACCTGTTCGAGCTCCTGCTGCAGCGGCTTGAGCACCTTGTTGCGCTGCTGGCGCGCCATCTCGCGGGCACGGCGGGCATCCTTGCGATTACCGGTCACCGGCTGTGTCTCACTGGCAGCAGCAGGAACCTGAGCCTCAGCTTTCAAGCGGCGTTCCTCTGCCTCCACCGTCTCCAGATATGCACTCACATTGCCATAGAACAAACGCGGCGCATGCCCCAGCCGGAACTCCAGCACCTTGTTCACAATCGGATCCAGGAACTGGCGGTTATGCGAAACAATGCAGTACGAACCGGGATATTCCGCCAGCGCGCGCTGCAGCACATCCTGACTCTGGAAATCCAGGTGGTTGGTCGGTTCGTCCATAATCAGGAAATTAGCAGGCTTGAGCAGCATGCACACAAGCGCCACACGCGAGCGTTCACCGCCGGAAAGCACCCCGATTTTCTTAAAGACATCATCCCCGCGGAACAGGAAACAACCCAGAATATTGCGCACCATGGGGCGCGTCTCGCGGCTGGCAGCTGCCTCCACACACTCCAGCACAGTCTGATCATTATTGAGCACATCCGCATGCGTCTGCGAGAAAAAAGCCACCTGGGTGTGATGCCCGAAGGCGAACGAGCCGGCATCCGGCGCCTCCGTGCCGGAAATCAGGCGGGTAAAGGTCGATTTGCCACTGCCGTTCACACCCACAATGGCAATTCGATCCCCCTTTTCCATGGTGAAGTCATACCCATTCAGCAAAGTAACAGGGCCGTATGCCTTGCATGCTTTCTCCAGCTTCACCACGGTATGGCCACCGGGCGGGGGCGGCGGGAAATGGAAACTCATCACCGCATCGTCATCCTCCACCTCAATCAGCTCCACCTTCTCCAGCTGCTTGATGCGGCTCTGCACCTGGGTAGCTTTGGTAGCCTTGGCGCGAAAGCGGTCAATGAACTCCTGTGTCTTGGCAATCTCGCGCTGCTGAGCCTTAGCCTGGCGCAGCAGCACTTCCTTACGCAGCTTGCTCTCCTTCAGGTAAAAAGAGAAATTACCGGCATACTCCTCTGCCCGGCCGTGGTGGAAAGCAATCGTGCGGGTCACGAGATTATCCAGCAAAGCCACATCGTGGCTGATGATACAGATAGCCCCGCGGTATGTGCGCAGACTCTGCTCCAACCAGCGCTGGCTCTGCAGATCCAGGTGGTTGGTCGGTTCATCCAGCAGCAGCACCTCCGGCTCCTGCAGCAACAGTTTCGCCAGCGCAATGCGCATTTGCCAGCCACCGGAAAACTCGCCGCAATCCCGGGTGAAATCCTTATCCGCAAACCCAAGCCCGCGCAGAATCGACTCCGTACGCGGCCGCAGCCGGGCAGCGTCGCGGTCCTGCAGAATCAGTTCCAGCCGCCCGATTTCCTCCAGCGTATCCTTATACTCCGGGCTGGTGGCCGGCATCTGCAGCAAATCGGCAGAAAGCTCATCGACCACCTGCTGCAGCTCCACGATATTGCCCACGCTGCCCAGCACCTCATCCAGCAGCGGAGCACCCGAAATATGGATACCATCCTGCGGCAGGTAGCCCACCTGGGTATGCTTCGGCAGCAGCACCTTTCCATGGTCCGGCTCCATAGCCCCCACAATACACTTCATGAGGGTGGATTTGCCCGCTCCATTCTGCCCGGCGAAAGCAATACGATCCCCTTGCTCCACCACAAAGGAGAGAGAATCGAACAGCACACGCGGGCCGAACTCAATATGCAGATCCTGAACAGCAAACACCATGGCGGCAGACTAAAGAAACGCAGGCACCCTCCTTTGCGGTGAGTGCCTGCGCAGACAAAGTCATCTTACTTACGGAGCATGCTGTTCCAGCGCTCAATGTTGCGGGCCTGTTCCTCAAAGAGGTCGGCGCAATCATCGTGAATCTCGATGGCAACAATCTTATCGCCCTGGCGCACAGCGTTCACCACAGCCTGGTCATCGGCAGAAAGCACCTCACCAAAGATGGTATGCTTGCCATTCAGCCACTCCGTGGGTACATGCGTAATGAAGAACTGGGAACCATTCGTACCCTGCCCCGTCCAGGTGCGGCCGGCATTAGCCATGGCCAGCAGACCGGGCCTGGTAAACTTGAGATCCGGGCGGCACTCATCATCAAACTTGTAACCGGGGCCACCGCAGCCGGTGCCCTCAGGGTCACCACCCTGAATCATGAAATCAGCAATCACACGGTGGAAGGTAAGACCATTATAAAACCCCTTGCTGGCCAGATTCAGGAAGCTGGCGGCAGTCATGGGGGTCTTGGAGGCGAACACGGTCAGGTTGATATCACCCTTACTGGTCTTCATCGTGATCTTCTTATCAGTAGCCATGCGCCGCACCATACCACCCACCTGCATAAAAATCAAGGGCAAAAACACCATCATGCCGCATTTTCACGCGCGACGCAGGCTTGCAACGCGCGCGAATATATGCTACACTCCGGCCATGCCGAGGATTGCCCTGATTCAACAGGAAGCCGTAGCCGACCCTGCCGAAAATAAGCGCCGCCAGGAACTCGCCATCCGCGAAGCCGCTGCCGGCGGCGCACAGGTAGTGTGCACGCAGGAGATGTGTACCACCCTCTACTTCTGCCGCACTCAGGATTGCGAACTCTTCAACACCGCCGATTCTATTCCCGGCGTGTGGACCGATGAGCTCTGTGCCCTGGCACGCGAGCTGGGTGTGGTCATCGTGGCCGCCGGATTCGAAAAACGCGCCACCGGGCTATACCACAACACCGCCTGGGTCATCGATGCCGATGGCTCTTTCCTGGGTATGTACCGCAAGATGCATATCCCGCAGGATCCCGGCTTCGAGGAGAAGTTCTATTTCACCCCGGGTGACCTGGGCTACAAATGCTTCGAGACCCGCTTCGGGCGCATCGGCGTGCTGATCTGCTGGGATCAATGGTACCCGGAAGCCGCCCGCCTCACCGCCATGGAAGGAGCGGAAATACTGTTCTACCCCACCGCCATCGGCTGGATTCCCGGTGAGGAGGAACTCTACACAGCCCAGCACTGCGCCTGGGAGACCGTGCAACGCGGTCATGCCGTGGCCAATGGCTGCTATGTGTGCGCTGTAAACCGCTGTGGTGTAGAGGGAGAAACCACCTTCTGGGGGCAGAGCTTTGTGGCCGATTACTGTGGCCAGGTGATAGCCAAAGCCCCGGTGAAAGAACGCACCATCCTCTATGCCGATGCAGACCTGACCGCACTGGAAGCCCACCGCCGCATCTGGCCCTTCTTCCGCGACCGCCGCATTGATTCCTACAGCGGTATTACCCGCCGCTGGGGCAAGTAATTCCATGAGCACCGAAGCACAGGAACCGGCAGCGCAGCAACCCATCAGTGCCATCATCGTGGGCATGGGGGCGCGTGCCTCCATCTATTCCATGGTGGCACTCACCAACCCGGATATGCTGCAGATAACAGGTGTGGTCGATGTGAACCCCGACCGCCAGGAACAGGCGCGGGTCATGTTCGACCTGCCGGACGAGCGCTGTTTCTCCACCATTGAAGAACTGCTCGCTCTGCCAAAGATTGCAGACGCCATCATCAACTGCACCATGGACCGCCTGCATGTGGAAACTTCCATTCCCTTGCTGCGCCACGGTTACGACATGCTGCTGGAAAAGCCCTATGCCCTGAATGATGCTGAGGGACAGCAGCTCATCGACTGCGTGCGCGAGACCGGCCGCAAGCTCATGGTATGCCATGTGCTGCGCTACACGCCGTTCTACCGCGCCATTCGCCGCGTGATTGCCCTGGGCACCATCGGCGAGGTCATCAACATCCACATGATGAACCAGGTGGGCTACCTGCACGAATCAGTCTCCTTTGTGCGCGGCAAATACGCGCAGGAGGAAGTGTGTGGCTCCGGCATGCTGCTCACCAAATGCAGCCACGACCTGGATATCATGTCCTGGCTCATGGGCGACAACATTCCCGTGAGCATTTCCAGCGTGGGCAGCGTGTTCCAGTTCAAGGAAGAAAAAGCCCCGGAGGGTGCCGGCACCCACTGTCTGAACAACTGTCCGCTGGAGCGTGATTGCATTTTCTCAGCCCGCCGGCTCTACATCGAGCACCCGCTGCGCTGGGCCAACAACGTGTGGCACGAAACCCAGAGCTGCCCCGCCACCGATGAGGAGAAGGAAGCACTCCTCCGCCAGCCGGATAACCCCTACAGCCGCTGCGTGCACCGCTGCAACATCAGCATCGTGGATCACCAGTCCGTGCTCATCAACTACCGCGATGGCGCTACCGGCACCTTCTCCATGAACGGCGGTGCCAGTACCCCGCGCCGCATCATCCATGTGACCGGCACCCGTGGCGAAATCTATGGCGATTTCGAGGAAGAATGCTTCCATGTACGCCAGATGGAACCGTCCGCCCCCGGTGGCTACACCGAGCGCACGCTCGATATGTCCGACTTCCAGCAGGGCGATGCCCACGGAGGCGGCGACCGCAGCATTGTGCTCGATTTCGTCTCCCTGTTGCGAGGGGAACGCACTTCCCCCGGCTGCCCCACGCTCGAGGACAGCATCGTGGGCCACCGCATGGTCTTCCTGGCAGAAAAATCGCGTCTCGCCGGCGGTATCTTGCAAACTTTCTAAAATTCATATCAAACACCAGTGATGAAACCAACCCTGACCCATTCAGACCTGATTCCCATAGCTAAGCGGTTTTGTGAAGCATTTGGCAAAAAACATCATTCTTCTCTATACGGTGTTACCGATGGAAAAGCCATAGGTACTTTTGTTGAGCAGGAATTTAAAAAATACATATCTACAAAATTTGATACTGATATTGGCAATTCGGCAAACGGATTAGACTTACCAGCGATCAATACAGATATCAAAGTCACACTTTCCAAACAACCCCAATCAAGTTGTCCATACAAAGACAGCAAGCAAAAAATATATGGACTTGGATATAATTTGCTTCTTTTCGTATATGAAAAACAGGATTTCGAGAACGAGCAAACTAGTCTTCTGAAATTCTGCTCATGCACATACATATCAGCCGAACGAACTGGGGATTATCAGACAACTACTGGCATACACAGTATTTTAAATAACAAAGGCAACTCCGACGATATTTTTGCCTTTTTATGCGAAAGAATGATACCTGCTGATGAAGTAACCCTGACAAAATTGGCTGATGAGATTCTCCATAACCCACCACCAACGGGATACCTGACAATTTCCAACGCACTGCAATGGCGGCTTCAATATAAAAGAGTCATTTCACTACAGGAAGATGTAGAAGGAATAATACCCATTGTTAAAAAAACTTGTTCATAACATGAGCAAACCAAGTCGAGTCGATTACGGAGATTGGCAGACAAACTACAATCTTGCTTTATCCATATGTCAACAACTCAAATCACAAGGTGTAAATCCCAAGGTCATCGTTGAACCCACTTGCGGAGTGGGTAACTTCATTCTGGCGGCATTAGAAGTTTTTGATAACATTGATGAGGTCTATGGCATTGAAATTCACCAACCCTACCTTGAAGAACTTAGTAAAACGCTAAAGAAAAAATACAGCGGCAATATTCCTTCGCATATCCATCTCATTAATCAAAACATATTTGAATTTTCTTTCCTTTCTCTAGCAAAATCCTGTAAAGAAAAGGAAGTTTTGATATTAGGAAATCCCCCGTGGGTTACAAACTCTCAGTTAAGTCGCCTATCCAGCACAAATGTTCCGGTAAAAGGAAATTTCAGGAACCAAAAAGGGATTGACGCCATGACAGGGAAAGGCAATTTCGATATTGGAGAAACCATTTTTCTTCAGATGTTGGATTTAATGCCCCACATCAGAGGCTCAATAGCCATCTTACTCAAAAACTCTGTAATCAAAAACATTTTACACTCACAAAAGTCTGAGCGATTAAACATCGCTAACATACAACAACACAGAATTGACGCATCCCGGGAATTTGGTGCAGCAGTTGCGGCTTCTCTCTTTATAGCGCAAGCTTCCCCAGAACCGGCAATGCAATGCAAAGTATATGACTTTTACACAAACAACCATACTCATACATATGGTTGGATACATGATAAATTTGTTGCAAATACAGATACATACAATTCTCACAAAGACATTGACGGAATCTGTCCACTCACATGGAGATCTGGAGTCAAGCATGATTGTTCCAAAGTCATGGAGTTAGGCAAAAACTCTGACGGGTATTATAACGCATATGGGCAACAAGTAGATATTGAAGAAGATTTAATATTCCCTCTGGTAAAAAGTTCGGACATCAATACCAGCAACTCAGGGATTACAAGACGCTATATACTTATTACTCAACACAGAACATCAGAAGAAACCGCAACGCTGGCAATCACCCACCCTAAGGCCTATCAATATCTAGAAGAACACGCTTCAGAACTCGACAATCGGGGCAGCAGAATATACCGAGGCCGACCGAGATTTGCCATTTTCGGCATAGGAGACTATTCGTTTGCTCCTTACAAGGTCATAGTATCAGGTCTGTATAAACACACCTATTTCTCCTACTTCGGAGGAATAGAAAAACCATACATGGCAGATGATACCTGCTACATCCTTCCATTCCAAGACAGAGAAACAGCAATTATAACACAATCTATTCTCAATCACAAATCAACACAAGCATTTATTCGTTCAATACTATTCGAGGATGCAAAAAGAGTCATCAGTAAAGACTTACTGGAACGAATAGACCTTATTGCAGCAGCAAGAAAAATTGGCCATAAAGAGCTTAACATAAGTAGCAACGAGCTAGAAAAATACATAAAAACTATTATTTCTTCTGCAAATAAAGGCGCAACGCAATTGACTCTAAGCCTGACAGCATGAGCGAACAGACCACACGCTTCACCTACCCGGATCTGCCCATATCGCGACACCGGGAGACCATTGCCGCCGCTCTGCGCCGGCACCAGGTGGTCGTGGTGGTGGGCGAGACCGGCTCCGGCAAAACCACCCAGCTGCCCAAGATTGCACTGGAAGTGGCAGGCCGCCGCCGCGGTAAGCTGGGCTGTACCCAGCCGCGCCGACTGGCCGCTGTGGCAGTAGCGCGCCGCATTGCCGAGGAGGTAGGCTGCGAGCTGGGCGGCTATGTGGGCTATCAGGTGCGATTCGATGACCGCACCGGGGCGGAAACGCGGTTCAAACTCATGACGGATGGCATCCTGCTGGCCGAAACCCAGGATGACCGTGACCTGCGGCAATACCACACCATCATTCTGGACGAAGCTCACGAGCGCAGTCTCAACATAGATTTTCTGCTGGGCTACATGAAGCTGCTGCTGGCACGCAGACCGGAGCTCAAGCTCATCATCTCCTCTGCCACCATGGATGCCGGAGCCTTCTCCGAATTCTTCGGCGGCGCTCCGGTCATCAGCGTGGAGGGGCGCACCTACCATGTGGACATGCACTACATGCCCCCGCGCCACAGCGAGGAGGAACTGCCTGACCACGTGAGCCGCGCCGTGCAGTGGCTTTCGGAATACGACGCGAAGGGGGATGTGCTTGTCTTCCTGCCCGGCGAGCGCGAAATCCGCGACTGCGCCGCCGAACTGGAGCGTATGGAGCTCCCCCGCACCGATATTCTGCCCCTCTTTGCACGTCTGGGGCTGGGCGAGCAGCAGCGCATCTTCCACCCTGCCAAGGGACGCCGCCGCATCGTACTGGCCACCAATGTGGCCGAAACTTCGCTCACCATCCCAGGCATTATCTACGTGATTGACAGCGGGCTGGCGCGTATCTCACGTTACCTGCCGGGGCGGCAGATTCAGAGATTGCAGGTGGAACCCATCTCGCAGGCGAGCGCACGCCAGCGTGCGGGGCGCTGCGGCCGCGTGACCGAAGGCGTGTGCATCCGCCTCTACTCCGAAACCGATTTCGAAAACCGGGATGCCTTTACCGACCCGGAAATCAAGCGCAGCGCCCTGGCCGGTGTCATTCTGCGCATGGCCGATTTGAAACTGCCCCCGCTGGGGGAATTCCCGCTTCCGGATCCGCCCAGCCCCCGCCTGATTAACGAAGGCTACAAGACCCTGCGTGAAATTGGCGCCATCGACCGCCAGAAACACCTCACATCCACCGGCCGCAGCCTGGCGCGCCTGCCGCTCGACCCGCGGCTGGGGCGCATGCTGCTGGAGGCCGAGCACGAGAAAGCCCTCGCAGAAGTGCTGGTTATCGTGGCCGGGCTCAGCATCATGGACCCGCGCGAGCGCCCGGCCGATTCTGCCACCCAGGCCGATCAGGCGCACGCGCAATGGAAGCACGAGGAGAGCGATTTTCTCTCCATGCTTGCGCTGTGGCGTTCCACGCTGGAGTTCAAGGAGCGCAACACACTGCGCCGCAATCAGCTGCGCAAGTGGTGCACGAAAAACTACATCAATTTCCTGCGTATGGTGGAATGGCATAACCTGGTGCAGGATTTAGGTACAGCGCTGCAGGATACCATGCGCTGGCGCATCCCCGCCCTGCCGGAGGAATCGAAACAGGCCACGCCTGAGATGATTCACCGGGCTCTGCTGGCGGGAGCCCCGCTCCAGATTGGTTTCTGGAGGCCGGAAGACAAAGTGTACCGCGGTGCAGGCGGTCGCGATTTCTCCATTTTTCCCGGTTCCGGACTTTTCAAGCGCAAAAAGCGCGCCGAATGGCTCATGGGTGCCGAACTGGTGGAGACCACGCGGCTCTACATGCGCCGCGCCGCCGTGCTGGAGCCGGAGTGGGTGGAGCAGGTAGCCCCGCAGCTCTGTGCCCACCATGCCTACGATGCCGCCTGGGACAAAGCCACTGGCCAGGTGTATGCCAGGGAACGCGTGACCTGTGGCGGGCTCACCATCATCGATGGCCGCCGCGTAAGCTACGCCCGCTATAACCCCTCCGCAGCCCGCGAAATCATGATTCGCGATGGTATCATGGCACAGGAGATGAAAGACCGTGCTCCCTTCCTCAAACACCTGGAGCAGATGCGCGAGAAAGTGCGCAACGTGGAATCCAAACTACGCCGCCGAGACCTCATCTGGTGCCAGGAGGGAGTGTTCCGCTTCTTTGATTCGGTGATTCCTGCCGACATCTGCTCCGAAAAAGCCCTGCGCCGCTGGCGCGATAAAATGGAGCCCCGCCAGCCGAAGATTCTCTTTGTGCCTTACGAGGACTGCATCTACCCCGGCGAGGACGAGGTGCGCGCCGACCTCTACCCGGATGAGCTCGAACACGGCGGGGAGAAGTACGACATTTACTACAACCACGCCCCCGGAGAAGCCGATGACGGCGTGACTATCGGGGTACACATCGACCAGCTGGAAAACTTCCCGGACTGGTTGCCGCAGTGGGGGGTGCCTGCCCACCTGGCAGACCGCGCCGAAATCCTGCTGCGCACCCTGCCCAAGGATATCCGCATGTTCCTCATGCCCATCAGCAGTGCTGCAGATGACTTTGCGGAGGACTGGTTCGACCGCGAGCCGGATCGTCCGCTCCCCCAGGCACTGGTGGAGTTTGCCATGCGCCGCAGCAATAAATTCTGCAATGCTTCCCAGGTGGAGATGAGCAAGCTGCCGCCCGAGTTCATCACCAAGATATGGGTGTGCGATGATGCAGGCAACGAGCTGGCGCTGAGTACTGACGCGGCGGCTCTGCGCGAGAAGCTGGCGCAATACCAGGAAAAACGCTTTGCCAGAAAAGCCGCCCGTTCGTTCTCTTCCACCCCCATGACCCGCTGGGACTGCGGCGACCTGCCCGCCACGGTGGAGGTGGGCAACGGCACCGGTTACCCTGCTTTGCGGGAGGATGGCGACCACGTGAAGCTGCATGTCTTCCCCACGGCAGATGAAGCAGCCCTGCATCACCGCCGTGCCGTGCGGCGGCTCGCACTTATCAGGCATGGCGATTTCCTCAACAGCATCCGCAAAAAGCTGCCCCTCAGAAGCATGGAGGCAAAACTCGCCCTCACCACCGTGGGGCAGCAACCGAAAAACAACCTGCACGATACCATCTACGCCGCCATGGATGCCGCACTGGCCGCCCCCCTGCCCCGCAGTGCCGCAGAGTTCGATGCCGCCTGCCTGCGCATGCGCGAAACAGTCTACGACCGCATTGCCGGCCCCCTCGGTAAGCTGTGGGAGCAGCTCGCCGCCACCGATGCCGCCGTACGCACTTACTGCCTCACTGCCGCCCGCGACCGCTTCGGCGCGCAGATTGCCGGGGATGTGCAGCGCGAGTGGCGCTGGCTCACCCGTCCCTGGTTCCTCTCTGCCGCAGAGCCCGCCCTGCTGGCTGATTATTCCCGATTCCTGCGCGGCCTGCAGGAACGGCTCAAACGCATAGCCCAGCAACCCGCCGCCAGGGAACTGGAGCGCATTGATTCCCTCAACGCTGCAGTAGCCCCCCATTTCTTCACCGATTACGACCGCCACGCCGACTCCCCCGCATGGCTGGCCTATGGATTCATGGTCGCGGAGTTCCGGCTCTCCCTCTTTGCCCCCGCCCTGGCCGCCAAAGGCCGTGCATCCGCAAAAAGACTGGAAGC
>JAFXDR010000131.1 GCA_017521145.1 Akkermansia sp.
ACAGCCTTTTCGGGTTTTGCTGCGCTTCTGGCCGGTCTGCTTGTCTTCCCATACATCCTGCTGCAGGCGACCCTCGATGAACACGGGGCGACCCTTCGCCAGGTACTGACCGGCGATTTCAGCGGTGCGACCCCAGCAGGTCACATCCAGGAAGGTGGTTTCCTCGCGGCGCTCGCCCTCGTTCGGGCCGCTGCTCACGCGGTTTACGGCCAGGCGCAGTTCCGTCACGGAGTTGCCGCGCGGGGTGGTGCGTACATCCGGGTCTGCAACCAGGTTGCCGATAATCATTACTTTGTTCAAATTAGCCATATTAACTCGTATTGGTGTGTTGTCTCAGGTAAGAAGCCGGAGAGAGTGCCGGCGCTGTCTACATGGTGCTATCCTACCCGCCGGGGCGGGGCTTGACAAGCAAAAATGTGGTCTTGAGGCGCTTTTATTCCCTTGCTGACGTGAATATAGGCTTGCATCCGCGCGCGTTACGTTGTACAATGCCGCACCCGCACCCCCGCGGAGTATCACCAATTTTATCTCCCATGAACGTTGAACTTATCGAAAAAGCCGCTCAGATCGTAGGCGACAACCAGCTGCTGGTCAATATCGTATCCAAGCGCGTGCAGCAGCTCAACCACGGCTCTGACCCCTTCATCGTCACCACGCCTGAGATGCAGTGCGGTGATATCGCTCTCACGGAGATTATCGAGGGCAAAATCACCTGGCATGAGATGACCCCCGAGGAACTTGCCGCCAGCCGCGGTGAAGCCGTGGAGGCCGATCCCTTTGCTGAGCTGGCTCAGAACGCCGAGAACATGGCTCCGGCCGAGCCCGAGACCCTCGTCATCACCCCGGATCTGTAAAGACCCCCGTTCCTTTTCAGCGCGACCCGGCAGGCTCCCCAGAACGGAAGCGCCGGGTCGTACTTTTTAAGCCCACACCCCACCCACCGACACTATGGCCAAGAAACCCGCCCCGCAGAGCAACCTCATCGCAAGCAACAAGAAAGCTGGCCGTGATTACGAAATTATGGGCCGGCACGAGTGCGGCATCGAGCTGCGCGGCACCGAGGTGAAATCCATCCGCGCCGGCAAGGTGAACGTGGCCGATGCCTTTGCCCGCGTGGAGAAAGGGCAGATTTTCCTCTATGGCTGCGACGTGCAGCCCTGGGAGACCGCCGGCAAGTGGTTCCAGCACGAAGCCAAGCGTCCCCGCCGCCTGCTGATGCACAAGCGTGAGATTCTGAAGCTCGAAATCCAGCAGGCTCAGAAAGGCTTTGCCCTCCCCCTCCTGCGCCTCTACTGGAAGGACGGCAAGGTGAAAGCCGAAATCGGCATAGGCCGCGGCAAGACCCACCGCGACCAGCGCTACGACCTCAAGGCCCGCGCCGAAATGCGTGAAGTGCAGCGCGAGGTGGCGCGCTTTAATAAAGCTCGGTGGTAACCCAAACTGCCTCCTGCAAAGGAGGCAATTTCACAGGCCGCAGGCCTGTTTCACTACCTGCAGGGTAATTACACGCGGTGGAAAGCCGCATTTCACTGCCACCGCAGGTGGCAATGAAGGAGTGAAATACGGACGGGGCCGTGTGAAATAGGATGGATCATCCAGTGAAATCAGTCAGAGACTGGTGAAATAGTCCCGCCTCGGCGGGACTGTAAAGGATTGCTGCCTCCTGCGCAGGTGGCAATAAATTACTTTTTCGCGTTTTTCTGCAATGTGGTGATTGAGGAAATAAGCATGCGGCGAATGCTGCCGGCTTCCTGGCGTAAGTGAGTTGCTTCATCCGCCAGTTCTGGGCATGATTCTGCAAGAACAATAAGCCAGAACTCACATTCGTGGCATTCTTTAAGGGCGATTTTTAATTTATGGATGAAGTCCTCTGGGCTTTCGGCGTAATCGGCTTCATGGATGTTGGCTCCGACGCTTGTGCCCGCTTTGCCGAGTTGCTGCTTCATGAATGCTTTGCGGTCGATTTTGTCGTACAGATGTACGATTTTGATTGCCAGATTAATAGCAGCCCGTTTGAGTCTTCCTTCGCGTTCCATTGTGATAAACTAGCAGATAATCAATGGTATGTACAGGTTAAAACGGATAAATTGGGAGAGAAATCAGTCAGAGACTGGTGAAATAGTCCCGCCTTGGCGGGGCAGTAAAGGATTGCTGCCTCCTGCAAAGGAGGCAATTTCACAGGCTGAAGGCCCATTTCACTGCCCGCAGGGTAATTTCATGCGTCGACATCCGTATTTCACTGCCGCTACGCGGCGGCAATGAATCACTTTTCTTTCTTTCGAATGATTTTTTCCACATCCGGAAGCATGGCGGGAACATCCTTGCAGTACTTACCCCAGAGACGATCCATGAGCGAGGGGGTACCGCCGGCCGTTTCCTCGGTATCGGCCCCCAGCTCCACCAGCCTGCGCAGAGCCTGCAGCAGAGGCTCGCGGTGGGGCGGGCTGCTGGCGCAGCGTGAGGTCATGCAGGCCACGTAGAAAAGCACACTGTTGCCTCGGGCATCGCGGGCGCTGATATCCAGCCCGGCAGGAACCAGAACCTCTGCTGCGCGCATCACGGCCTCAATCCCCTTCTGGTCCAGCCAGGGTGCGCTATCCACCATGGATAGCAGCAGAGTCCTGCCACCTTCCAGACGCATGTTCGCATCAGCACCAAGCTCAATCAGCAGCTTGAGCATTTCCGGCTTCCTCAGCGCATGCTGAATGGGGTAAACCGGGTGGCCCGAACGACTGCGGCAGGCCTTGTTGATTTTTGCACCATGCTGAACAAACAAGCGCACAAGCTCCTCATTCCCGGAACCAATGCAGAAATAGAACGCCGGAGTACCATCGGAAGTGCAGGCATTGGCGCTGGCGCCATGCTCCAGCAGCACTTTGACCATCTCATTGCGCCGACTGAGCAAAGCGGTGTGCAGCAGGTTGCCAGGGCTGTAATGAGAGCGCGATTTCACCAGTTCGGGGCGGTTTTTGAGTATCTGAGCCAGTTCCTCGACCTTGCCGCGGCGAATCACCTGCTCCGCTTTCTTGTAATCCGGGTCCTGCAGGAGGTTGGGCGTGAACACGAAGGGTCTCACCGACGGTAATTCATGCCGGTTGGGCGAAATGGTGACCCGGAAGCCCGACACCAGCGCCCGGTCCTCGGGGGCGGCATCGGGGGCATCCATGGCCTCAGGGCAGGCAGCACGCAGCAGGTTCATGACCTCGCGACCCGGTGCCTCCCAGTTGCCATCGGCATCCTGGTAGCAGACCAGCATGGCACTGTCCTGGCTCCATCCGCCACTCTTATTCTCTATCATTTTCCGGAAGTTCTGCTCCTCCACACCCCCGCGGCGACCCAGCATGAAAATCTCGACGGGCACCTTGCGGAACTCTGCCGCAGCCTGCGCTGCAGCCAATGTGGTGTGCAGCACCATGCTGCGCTCTTCCACCCGCGGGCAGTTCTCAGCCTGTTCCCGGTTCTCGCCATCCAGAAGGTTGACATAGCACTTGGCGTAGCTGCCATCTGTGCGGGTGAACTCGGCTATACGACCGTCGGATACATCGCGGCCATTGATTTTATGAGTGCCGGAGAATTTTTCGACTGCTATCTTATCCAGTCTGCCATCGAAGATTTCCACGGGGATTCCCCGGTGGACCGTCCAGGTGCAGATGCCGTTTGTCTCCTTCCATTCGATGATATTGGCGATATCATCTGCCACCATCTCTTCCAGTTTCACGCGCAGTTTACGGCCTTTTTCAGTGAGCAGCTCCACCCAGGGGCTCTGCCCGGCCTTTTCATAACCCGCGGACAAAATGCGGGCACTGATGGTGGCACTGCTACTCGTGCGTTCATCGGTTTCCTCATCTTCATCCGGCACCCGGTCCGTTTTCTGCAGGTGCCAGGTGTAAAGCGGGGAGGAGAACGGCCTGTGCACCGAAGCATCAGCAGCCAGAGATTCCAGAATCTTCTGCTCTGCACTTTCATCCACCGTGGGCAGGTCCTTGAGCTCCACCGCCTGAATCAGGGCATGCGCCGTGGGATTCCCGGCAGCACCGGCCAGCAGACGCTCACGATAGCTCCTGCGGGTCTCCTGCGGAATATCTGCGCATTGGAGCAAGGCATGCGCCAAGCTGGCAGCAGCTATGGGCATGCGCTCCAGCTGCTTCATGGCCGGGGTAAGCAGAGCCTCCGCCTGAGCGTCCTTCCCTTGCTGCAGGAGCGAAAGCGCATGGTACACATCCGCCTGCAGGCGCCACTTCACCAGGTCGTGCTGCGAGCCTTTACCGGCCACATGAGCCGCGGAGCTGGCGTAGTAAGCCAGGTTGTATTCCGCCCAGAAAGCCGCACCGCGGAAACGCCTCTGCTCCGCCATGATGCGCTGGAGCTCCGGGCGGATATAGGAGAGGTTGCGCTTGGGCTGCAGCAGCATCAACCGCTCAGATTCCCGGGAGAGTCCATGCTCCAGCAGCAGCTGGTGGGCATCGTTCCAGTAATATGAGTAGTACGAATTGAG
>JAFXDR010000132.1 GCA_017521145.1 Akkermansia sp.
GGGTGGTGGAAGACGGCATCGGCCGTGCCGGATTCCACAATGCGGCCGCGGCGCATCACGGCAATATCATCTGCCAGGTAATGCACCACACCCAGGTCGTGCGAGATGAATATCATGGTGAGCCCCAGCTCGCGCACCAAATCCGTAAGCAGGTTGAGAATCTGGCTCTGGATGGAGACATCCAGCGCGGAAACCGGCTCATCCGCCAGCAGCAGGGCCGGCCGCGGCGCTATGGCGCGGGCGATGGCAATGCGCTGGCGCTGCCCGCCGGAAAACTCGTGCGGGTACTTGTACATGTGCTCCGGGCTGAGCCCCACACGCTCCATGAGGGCCGCCACGGCGTCCTCTCGTCCGCGGCGGGGGAGCGGCTCGCGCTGTCCCAGCGCCTCTGCCAGGGTGGAAAAGATGCTGAAGCGCGGGTTGAGCGAAGCGTAGGGGTCCTGGAACACCATCTGGAAATCCAGCCGGCGGCGGCGCACCTCGCGCGGCGGCAGAGCGGTCAGCTCTGTGCCATCCAGCACAATGCGGCCGCTCGTCACCGGCTGCAGCTGCATGATGGCGCGCGAAAGAGTCGATTTACCGCAACCGCTCTCGCCCACCAGCCCCAGAATGCTGCCCTTGGGAATCGAAAGGCACACATCATCCACCGCGCGCACCACCTCACCAGTGGTCCCCCAGGTATTGCGCACCGGGAAATGCACGCTCACATGCTCTAACTCCAGATATGCCATGTGCGGACATTGTAGCAAATGCCCCCGCAAAATGCAATTTTCAAATGAATCATGCGAACTGCGCGCTTGAAACACCGGGCAATCTGGTATAGAATACACGGTATGCCAGCCAGTTCCCCCAAATCCCGCCGCGCCACTACCGCCCGCACCACCCCGGTGGTGAAAGCCGTCATTTTCCTGGGAGCGGATGCAGTCTCCATGATGGTGGCAGAGGATACCGGGAGCGCAGTGCGGGTGCTGGATGTGCTCTCGCAGCCGGTGGAGCTGGCGCACGATGTATTCCATGGCAGCTGCATCACCCGCGATACCATGGACCGCTGCGTGCAGATTGCCCAGGGATATAACGAGCTGCTGGCGGAGTACCGCCTGGCGGGCAAGGTGGAGGTGCGCCTGCTGGCCACCAATATTCTGCTGGATGTGCGCAACATGGACACGCTGGTGAACCGTCTGCAGATTACCTGCGGCCTGCAGCTGGAGGTGATGGACGATGGCGAGATGACCCGCCTGCTCTACCTGAATACCAGCGCCCTGCTGGAGCGCCACGGCGAGCTGGCCGATAAGCGCGTGCTGGTGCTGCACGTGGGGCCGGGCAACACGCGCCTGCTGCTCTTCGACAAAGGCCGCATCACCTACTACGCCAGCTACCGCATGGGCGCCCACCGCACCGGTATTGCCATTGGCGATGCCGCCGAAATGGCCGGCACCGAAAGCGAAAGCGCCCTCATCCGCGAGCATATCCGCGGCATCATGGAACAGGTGGTCTACGATATCGAGGACGACCTGCCCGGACCGCCGGATGCCCTCATCATCTTCGGGCCGGATTTCCACGTGGTCTCCTCGCCGCTGGCGCAGGGCGAAAACGTGACCCTCGACGGCCTCACCCAGCTGGCGCACGAAATAGCCGCCACCCCGCCCGCGCAGCGCCAGGTGCGCTACAAGGAAGACTACGCCAGCGTGTGCGCCCTGCTGCCCACGGTGCTCATCTGCCTGGCCGTGGTGCGCGATATGGAACCGCGCAGCATCATGTGCCCGGCAGAGGAATTCTCGCATGCCTTCCTGCGCAACCTGATGCCCGGCCGCCACGATGACCTGGCGCTGGAGGAGGAAGTGGTGCACTTCTCCGTGCTGCTGGCCAACCACTACCGCGTGGACAAGGCACACGGGCAGCAGATCCGCCGCCTCACCATGCAGCTTTTCGACCAGCTGCAGGAACTGCACGGCCTCACCCGCCACGACCGCCTGCTGCTCAAGGTAGCCGCCATTCTGCACGAGGTAGGCAGCTACATCAACCCCAAGAAACACCACCAGCACAGCCAGTATATCATCCTCAATTCCGAAATCTTCGGGCTCTCGCGCGCCGATGTGGAAATTGTGGGCCTGCTGGCGCGCTACCACCGCCACGGAGCCCCCACCATAGCCGAGCCCAGCTATGCCCTGCTCAACCAGAGCGACCGCCTGCGCGTGCAGAAACTGGCAGCCCTGCTGCGCGTGGCCGAGGCCATGGAACGCGCCCACTCCCGCCGCATCCGCAGCTTCACCGTGCGCCGGAATGCCCGCAGGCTGGAGCTGCTCGTGCCCGATGTAGCCGACCTCACCCTCGAAAACCTGGCCCTGCGCACCAAAGGTGCCCTTTTCTCCGATATCTTCGGGCAGGATATCATCCTGCTCCCCCAGCCGCGGTAAAGCCCATAAAGGGGAGCTTCGACAGCAACTTTCACCGAAATTGCCATTTATGGCTGTGGGGACTGTTATTCGAGGCAATAACTAGCTGATATCAACAATTTTTTCTCTTGAATACCAGCCAGAGATAATGTAGTATGAGTACCGTGGATGACATATCACTCAGTATCCTGGTGCCGGTATACAATACCGGTTCCTACCTGGAGCCCTGTCTCAAATCCCTGACCGCACAGAATGTAGCGGGGATTGAGTTTGTGTGTCTTGATGACGGCAGCACCGACGGCTCCGGCGCGGTGCTGGATGCCTGGGCGGCCAGGGACTCCCGTTTCCGGGTGATTCACCAGCCCAATGGCGGCTATGGCAAAGCCATGAATGCAGCGCTGGATGCCGCCCGCGGCACCTGGATAGGCATTGTGGAGCCGGATGACTGGGTAGATTCCACCATGTACACCCACCTCATGGAGCTGGCCGCCGGCACCCATGCGCCCATCGTGAAAGGCGACTACACCATTGAGCGCAATGGCAGCAGCCACCCGGCTGGCAAGTTTGCCGGCATGCCACCCGGCACCGAAGACGCGCCGCAGAACCTCCCCACCTGCATACTGGGGGCACCCGCCATCTGGTCTGCCATCTACCGGCGCAATTGGCTGCTGGAGCACAATATCCGCTTTTTAGAAACACCCGGAGCCTCCTTCCAGGACCTCGGGTTCGCCATCCGCACCTGGGCAGCAGCCCCCTGCATCTGCATTACCCCGGCACCGGCCTACCACTACCGCGAAGACAACCCCGGCTCCAGCAGCCGCAAACTGGACAACGGGGCCTGGGCCGCGCTGCACGAGCTCGAATCCCTGGCAGATGTCTACAGCAGCCCGGCTGCCGCAGAACCAGGCATCCGCAGCCTGCTGGCCAAGCGCATCTTCATCACCATGCAGGCCGACTTCCGCCTGCGCATCAGCTGCCGTGTGCAGGAATTCCTGGCAGCCTATTCTACCCTGCTCAACCGCCATTTCCCGTTGGAAACCCTGCAAAGCTCAGCATTCAAGAAACGCGAATGGCACGATCTGCAGCTCATCTGCCAAGCACCGCAGCAATACCCCCTGCGCCGCAAGGGCAATGTTTCCTGGCTGCAGCGCCTGTTCTCCTGCCGCCGGGTAGCCGGCCACCGTGTGCTGCGCATCTTTGGTCTCGCCTTCCACCTTTCCAGATAAAAGCTATGCCCGCCTCCCCCGAACCCAAGGTTTCTGTAGTAGTGCCCATATACAAAGTGGAGCGCTACCTGCGCCAGTGTGTGGATTCCATCCTGGCACAGACCCTGCAGGAAATTGAGGTGATTCTCGTGGACGACGGCTCGCCGGATGCCTGCCCCGCCATGGTTGATGAATTCGCCGCCAGGGATTCCCGCGTGGTGGCCGTGCACCAGCCCAATGGCGGCTACGGCAAAGCCGTGAACCACGGTATTTCACTGGCGCGGGCTCCCTATATCGGCATCATCGAAAGCGATGACTGGATAGAGCCCGCCATGTACAAAAAGCTCTACACCAGAGCCACCGCCACCGGGGCTGATGTAGTGAAATGCATGTTCTGGAAATATGATTCAACCCAGCCGGAAGGACAGCAGGACGAGCTCTACACCTCCCGCGTGGGCGACCTGCGCACCGCCCCGGATTCCCCCTTCTGCCCGCGCGACTGGGCACCCATCTTCGCCTTTCACGCCAGCCTGTGGAGCAACCTGTACCGCGCAGACTTCCTGCGCCGGATTCCCATCATCGAAACCGCCGGGGCCGGCTATCAGGATTTTCCCTTCATCATGGAGGTGCTGGCCCGCGCCCAGACCATGAGCGTGGTAAAAGAACCGCTCCTGCACTACCGGGTGGAAGAAGGCCAGGGTTCCTCCACCACCTGCAACGATGAGCGCCTGCTCCGCATGCCCGCCATGAGCCTGCGTGGCCGCGAAGTGCTCGAGCAACTGGGTGCCCTGCCCGCAGTTAAAGAGGCGTTCTACCTGCATGTATTCCTGGCGAATGCCACTTTCCAACGCAGCATTCGCCCGGATCTGGCCCAGCAATACTTCGACCAGTACCATGCACTGCTGGCCCCCGTTGCAAAGGACCCGGATTTCCGCTACTGCTACTTCTCTGCCAAGGAAAAATGCCGCGCCCGCCTCATTGCCGCTGGCGGCAGTGTGCGCAACCTCAGGAAACGCTGGGGCATCCTGCGCCGTCCCGGCGGCATCGTAACCCTGCGTCTCAACGGGCGCGATATCGACCTCTGATTCCTCCCGCCTCTCATGAAATACGACTACCTCATCGTTGGTTCCGGGCTCTTCGGCGCCACCTTTGCCCACCTGGCACACCGGGCGGGCAAACGATGCCTGGTCATCGACAAGCGCACGCAACTGGGGGGCAATATCTATTGCGAACAGCAGCACGGCATCAACGTGCACAAATACGGTGCCCACATCTTCCACACCTCAGATAAACGGGTGTGGGATTTCGTGACCTCGCTCGTGCCCTTCAACCGCTACACCAACTGCCCGGTAGCCCTCTACGGCGGCAAACTCTACAACCTGCCGTTCAACATGAACACCTTCTACCAGATGTGGGGCGTGACCACCCCGGCAGAAGCCACCGCTAAAATTGAGGAGCAGAAGCGCGAAGCCGTGGCTGCCATGGCCGCCGCCGGCGTGACCACCCCGCGCAATCTGGAAGAACAGGCCCTCACCCTCGTGGGGCGCGATATCTACGAGGCCCTCATCAAAGGCTACACCGAAAAACAATGGGGCCGCCCCTGCACCGAGCTGCCAGCCTTCATCATCCGCCGCCTCCCCGTGCGCCTGGTGTACGACAACAACTACTTCAACGACACCTGGCAGGGCATCCCCATCGGCGGCTACAACAAGCTCACCGAAGCCCTGCTCGAAGGCATCGAATGCCGCACCGGGGTGGATTTCTTTGAACAAGGCCGCGCCTTCTGGGAAACCCAGGCCGAAAAAATCGTCTTCACCGGCTGTATCGATGAATTCTACGGCTACCGCTTCGGCAAGCTGCAATACCGCACGGTGCGCTTTGAAGAGGAAGTGCACAACACTCCCAACCTGCAGGGCAACGCCGTAGTGAATTACACAGAGCGCGAAATCCCCTGGACCCGTATCATCGAGCACAAGCACTTCGAAAGCTTCGGCGCCGAGGTGGATGCCAACCCGCTCACCATCATCTCCAAGGAATTCTCCACCGAATGGACAGAGGGCAGTGAGCCTTTCTACCCGGTGAACGATACCGCCAACTCTGCCCTGGCAGAGCAATACCGCACCCTCGCCGCCCAGGAGCCGAACATCATCTTCGGCGGCCGCCTGGCCGAATACAAATACTACGACATGGCACCCGTCATCGCCAGCGTACTCGCTCACCCGGAAATAACCGCCCTCACGCCACATGCCTGATTCTCCGCTCATCTCCGTCATTGTGCCGGTCTACAATGTCGAAAAATACCTCCGCAAATGTCTGGACAGCATCTGTGGCCAGACATACCGCGACCTGGAGATTCTCTGTGTGAACGACGGCAGTACCGATGGCTCTGCCGCCATTCTGGAGGAATACGCCGCCAGGGATGAACGCATCAAGGTGTTCACCCAGCCCAACGGAGGATTGGCCGCCGCCCGTAATACCGGACTCAGACATGCCACAGGCGAGTGGGTCACCGGGGTGGATTCTGATGACTACCTGGAGCCGGATGCCTACGAATACGCCCTCTCCGCAGCGGCAGATAATGTAGACATTATCTGCTTTGGAACCAAGGTTATCTGGCTGGACGGCCAACACCAACCGCATCTGAATGCATTTTACGCCATACCAGCCCTGGAAACCCAGGCTCCGACTCCCTCCATCGTGGCTGAAACTAACGATTCCTTCTGCACCAAACTATTCCGCCACAGTCTGATTCAGCAGACTGGCAGCCAGTTCCCGGCTGGCTTATGGTACGAAGACTCCCTTTTCTGGCGCACCGCAGCCCCCTTTGCGCGGAGCATCGCTTTCCTGCCCGGGCAGAAGTACAACTACGTCAGGCACGCGGGCACCATCATGAGCCAGGTTTTCGGCAAGAACCCCAAGACCCTGGACAGGGTACGCATTGCTGAGCTTCTCATGAACGCCTACGCAGCACGCCCCCTCCCCGGGCATCTGCAGCGCGTACAGCTCGATTCCTTCCTCTTCTGCTTCACCTGCGCCCTGAGTGATGTGCCCCGTGAGCTCCACCCCCAGGTATGGGATGGCATGCGCCGGATAGCTTTCGAGCACTGCATGTTCGACACCTGGCCGGAGCGCCTTAACTTCCTGAAACCCGTGCCGCTGCTGCTGCGCCCCTTTGTGCGCCACCAGGGCCCTGGCAAGAGCTCCTACGGCCTGCCCGGTTTCCGCCCGCTGGTCATCCAGCGCAGGAACGGCATGAAAATCACCCGCTTCCTGGGCATCAAACTGCACCGCAAACCCTGCTGATTTTTCTACGCCATGCCCCCCCTCGTATCCATTATTATTCCGGTCTACAACGTAGAAAGATACCTCCGCAAATGCCTGGACAGCATCTGCGGCCAGACCCACCGCAACCTGGAAATCCTCTGCGTGAACGACGGCAGCACCGATGGCTCTGCTGCCATTCTGGAAGAATACGCCGCCAGGGACAAGCGCATCAAAATCTTTTCCCAGAAAAATGCAGGACAAGGCGCAGCCCGGAATCTGGCCCTCAACCATGCAACTGGCGAATGGGTGACAGGCGTCGATGCAGATGATTTCCTGGCTATTGATGCAATTGAGTACGCTTGTTCAGGAATCTCCGACTCCGTGGATATCATCAATTTCGGGATTCTGGTCATTTGGGAAAACACCGCGGTTGACCCCGCCATGGAAGCCCACTTTTCCCGTAAGGACTATGCAGGGGTGCACCCAATCAGCGCCCGGTTCCTCCTTGACAAGCCATGTGAATTCTGCGCCAAGCTCTGGCGCCGGAGCTTTCTTGAATCTCTGAATGCGCGATTCCCGGAAAGCATTATCTTTGAAGATTGGGCGTTCTACTGGATGTATGCTCCCGCCGGCAGAAATATCTGCTACCTGACTGAGCCCAGATATAACTGCATCCGCCGCCAGGGCAGCACGATGAGCTCTGCTCAGAATAAATCCATACGGGCTCTGCAGCACATTGCAGCGCTGGAACGCATCCTGGAATACAGGAAGGAGCACCCGCTTTCTGATTCTGATTCCTTTGTCAATCTGGAAAACTTCTATCTCGCCTACCAGTTTGTGCGGGAGTCTGCTCCGGATGAAAAGCAGGCCGAAGCGCTGTGCGAATTCCGCCGCATTGCAGAAACCCACCAGCTCGTCTCCCGTTTCCCGGGCTTATTCCGTTTTCTGTACCCTTCCAGATGGTGGCAAAAACCGTTTGCCTCACACCGGCCAGGGAAAACCACCTATGGCATCGGGCCTCTCAAACTTGTTGCCCTTCACTATAAACAAGGAATGTTGACAACGCGTCTTCTTGGTATTAAACTGAGAAAATCCCACCTTTAATTACAACACATGAATGATTCTCCCCTCATTTCCGTCATTGTGCCGGTCTACAATGTCGAAAAATACCTCCGCAAATGCCTGGAGAGCATCTGCGGCCAGACCTACCGCAACCTGGAGATTCTCTGTGTGAACGACGGCAGCACCGATGGTTCTGCCGCCATTCTGGAGGAATACGCTGCCAGGGATGCCCGCATCAAGGTGTTCACCCAGCCCAACGGAGGATTATCCGCCGCCCGTAATACCGGGCTCAGACATGCCACAGGCGAGTGGGTCACCGGGGTGGATTCTGATGATTATCTGGCTCCCGACACCTATGAATACGCCCTCGCAGGTACCACCAACGAGACAGATATCATTGTCTTTGGCACCAAAATAATCTGGCAGGACATTCCGGAAGATCCCGCCATGCAAGAATACTTCAATTTGCCATATAACGGGATTCAGCCACTCAATTTCGAGACGTTTTCCCACACACCAGTCACCTTCTGGGACAAGCTTTGGCGGGCATCCTTTGTCAAGCAGTACGGAGTCTCTTTTCCGCCAGGTCTGTGGTATGAAGACACCCATTTCTTCCACTCCCTTGCTCCATTTGCCCGTAACATTTCCTACCGGCCGGAACAAAAATACATGTACGTACGCCGAAGTGGATCAATCATGAGCGAAAGCTCCGATTGCAACCCCAAGGTTCTTGATCGGCTACGCATTGCCCAGGCTACGCTCGAGTTTTACCGGGGAAACCCTCTCCCGGAATCGATGCTCAAGTGTCGGCTCCATGTTTTTAAAGAAAACTTTATGAGCACATTAGATTTTGTGCCTCGAAGCCTTTTCAAAGGATTCATGCAAATGGCAAGCGACATTGCCTACCAATATGGTTTGATACAGGAATATCCGGCTCAGCTCCGTTTCCTTCAGCGAGTACCCTGGTGGCTCAGGCCGTTTGTCAAACATAAGATTTCAAAGAGTTATTACAGTTTATTTGGAATTCCCATTGTCGTTATTGTGCGGCATCAGCATAAAGAGCTCTACCGAATCCTCGGGATTAAAATACAACGTCCTTACAAAGACGCATAAATCCACAGTTCATCATATGAAAGAAAAGAGCAAATAAAAAATAATTATTCCAACGCGTATGACTCCTCTCGTATCGTTTGTATGCCCATGCTATAATGCTTCTGCCTACCTATCCGAAGCCATAGAATCCGTGCTTCAACAGACATTCACGGACTGCAAACAGTAACCGGAAACGCAGTATCTCTAAACCCTACTTCAAGTTAAATGCCACGACGGCAGAAAAAAGGCTGCTTTTCAGAGTGATACTCATCATCAATCAACATAATGAAAATTCCCCATGTCCTCATTAGTATCCGTTATAATACCAGTTTATAACGTAGAAAAATACCTCCGTAAATGTTTGGATAGCATATGCAACCAGACTTACCGCAACCTGGAAATTCTCCGCGCAAAAGCTATTATGGCTTACCCGGTTTACCACTTCTGACCATCACCCGCCGGGGCGATGAGCAAACAATCAGATTTTTATGCATCAAGATTCACAAAAAGAAGATATAATGTTGAAAACCCTCCTCCAATCCTTAGGCTCATTCTATTATTATCCGAATAATGGTAATTTAGGTGATCTTCTCATCGCAGAAGCAACGCGGCAGTATTTTCAAACGCTTGGTTTGAAATGGAAGGATTTTGACACTGCATCTCCTCCTCAAGAGGAGAGTATAACCATTGTTTATGCTGGTGGTGGGCGCTTTACCCCCCACTGGTCCGGGCTGGAAAACATCGTCAACGTATTGACTGCACCCAACGTCAAGCGTGCCGTCATTCTGCCGCACAGCTTTACCGGAATAGATTCCGTCATTCAGGCCATGGACGAGCGCCACACCCTCGTATGCCGGGAACAACGCAGCTATGAGTACGTCAAATCCCTCCAAACAAAATCCAGCGTACTGCTGGCCGACGATATGGCTCTGCGGCTGAATCTTAGTAATCTTCAGCCGATTACCCCCACCACTCCTAGCGCCCAAACATTAAAGGAGGAAGAACAACAACGCAAGCTTTTGAAAAGCGGCTGGAAAGAACGTCTCATGCAAGGTGTCAAAGACTCCACCGTCATGCATCAGGGAAAACGGATTGCCTTTTTGCTCCGCAAAGACTGCGAGAAGCAATCCGCTCTCAACAGCCCCTACAGTTATGACCTCTCCAGCACTTGGGATACCAGCGGCCGCTCCACACAACACAACGCTGCTTTCATCCGAACCTTCGCAGAATCCTTACGCTATCCGGATTGCATCGTGACTGATCGTCTTCATATCGGTATCATGGGTTTTTTGCTTGGCAAAGAAGTTTATTTGCTGGACAATGATTACGGAAAATTAAGCGGGGTTTACCAACAATCGCTGAAAGATGCTCCCCATATTCACCTGCTGAAAGAAGATACACTCACCCCTGAATTACAACGAGCTTGGGAAGCATTGAACGCCCCTTCCCCATCCAAACAAGCCGTTGTACAAGAACCGGAATACCAACTCCTGCAAATCATTAATAAGCTGCAAAAAAAACACCGCAAAGTTACCTTATTTTCCAAAATAACCGTAGGAAAGAAACGCACATATTATATAGATAAGAGACATAAAATCCAAAAAGCGATCCACGCGAATCGCAAAGAATTAGAAAAATGGAAAAACGCTTCTGCTACTTCTGACCAATCCTTTTACGCCCCATCCCCCCGGTTGAAACGCTATATTGAATTATATGTACCGGTAACAACCTGTACTCTGCATTGCCATTATTGTTATATATACCACCAAGGCCTTTTTAAAAACAAACTGCCGGAGTTTAAATACCCCCCGGAGGTCGTCAAAAAAGCGCTTTCTACCAAGCGATTAGGTGGCACATGCCTCATCAACATCTGTGGCGGCGGCGAAACTCTGCTACCCCCGCAGCTACCGGATTACTTGTTGGCTTTGCTTGAGGAAGGACATTTCTTGAGCATCGTCACCAATGGTACAGTTTCCCGCGCCTTTGATAGAATCCTGACCTTCCCGCCGGAATATCTCAAACGTATTTTCTTCAAATTCTCCTACCACTATCTGGAATTGAAAGAGAAAAACCTCTTTGATTTATTCTTCAACAACATTCGCCGCATGCGCGATGCCGGCTGCTCCTTTGTACTGGAACTAACCCCCAATGATGAATCTATTCCCTACATAGATGAAATCAAGCAGCGTGCAGTTGATGAACTGGGAGCCGTCAACCACTTGACTATTGCCCGAGACGATGTATCCCCCTTGGCAGACAAACCCATCCTGACCAAACTACCGCATGATGAGTACTACAAGGTATGGGGCGTCTTCAACTCCGACATGATGACCTTCAAAAGAACCATCTTCGGGCAAAAGCGCAAGGAATTCTGCTATGCCGGGGCTTGGTCCTTCTATCTGAATCTGGGCACAGGCATCAAAACCCAGTGCTACTGCTCGTTCAAGTCGGAAAACATATTCGACAACCCGGACAAACCTATCGACTTTACCCCCATAGGTCGTTTGTGTTCCCAACCGCACTGCTACAACGGGCACGCATTTTTGACACTGGGCTGCATCCCGGAGTTAGACACTATCACCTATGCTCAGCTTCGCAACCGCGTATGTCAGGATGGCAGCGAGTGGTTGCAACCGGGCTTAAAAGCTTTCTTCAGCTGCAAGTTAAAAGATCATAATCGGCAATACAGCGCCCTGGAAAAATGGATTCACCAGCTCCGCTACAAGCACCTCAAAACGCTTAAACGAAAACTTCGTTCGCTCAAAAAAGGGAAAAAAACATGAGCATCTTTCGTCCTCTTTTCCGAAAAAACGCGCAAAACGCCCACAAAGCTGCGCACTTGACGCAAATACCGCTGCACAAAATCCCTTGGAGTCTATCTCAGGGCAGGTGTCATCTGTGTGTTTTATCGGAGACTCCATCACGGACGGCTCTGAAAACGGCGGTGTGCCATGGTACACCCCCATTGTCATGCGCCATCCTTCGTTGCGGTGTCACTCATTTGCAACCGGCGGGGGTACATCATCCTCTCAGCTAAAAGCATTTCAAGCCTCCCCGGTTGCTGCAGATGTGTACATCATCGCCGTGGGCACGAATGATGTTCGCTTCCGCGATGCCCAAAAAGGTGCTGTATGCGAAACCCAATTTATTGAGAACATTCAGCAAATTGTTACGCTGGCATCAACCCTTTCTCCTGCTGCACGCTTTGTATTCATTGCTCCCTGGTGCAGCATACCGGAGGGCCCAATCCCTCCGATATCACCGATAGAGAAAGAGGTATGGATGCATAAATACACAAATAGTCTGGAAGCATATTGCTTACGACATGCATATGTGTTTATCGACCCCAATCCAAGCATTCGCCTCATCGTGAATGATCCTATCTTGCGGGCAGATTTTTTGATAGACCACATTCACCCCAATGGAGCCAAAGGGGTATACCTCTATGCCGCAGCGGTTTATCACCACGCTCAACATTCTTCCCGCCCGAATGCAAACACGGCTGAATGAACTTATGGGTTCAAATCATTGCTATCCCATAAAGCAATGTTATATGGCAGGCTTATCGTTTTTCGTTCCGGGCCGGTGCCCTCCACCCCTAGGGTTGCGCTTTATGTCACCCGCTCGCTCACGCTCGCCCGCTGACGCGGCTGGCGGGGTTCATATGTATCGTGGGTGATGTGTCCAGGGGGCAAGCCCCCTGGCTATTACTATGCCGCCCCGCAAGATGCGGGGCTCTTGTCTTGCCGCGGCTCCCGCCGCGGGGAATTTCCCACCCGCGCACGGCGTGCGCGCTCATGTTGAGCCCGTTCAACGGGCGGTATAGCATTAGGCAGGGGGCTTGCCCCCTGCTCACCAACAAATAACAAACCGGAACCCCATTAGCCGCGCCAGCGGTGCGCGAAGCGCAGGGTGGCATAAAGCGCCACCAATCAAGGCGCAGGGCGAGTCTCGAAGCCCGGAGCCTAAAAGGCTCTGCCGGGGTAGAGACCGGGTTCTAAACCTTATTTTGCAGGAATGCCAAGAAGCATATGGACATATCAACACCTTTCCTTGTGTTAAAAGCCTACAATGAACCTCTGTGGGATAGCAATGTTCTAAAATCATCAATGCTGATGAGCGGCTACCATGGCACTGTCATGCTTAACATGAATATCAGGGGATATATGGCAAGTCCACCCTTGTTTCGTTCCGGTTTCTATATGCACCCGCTAAACTTACCCTTGCTCTATGAGATGGCAATGGGCGTAAATTGAAATTTTTGTTCAGACCCGCCATGTGGCAACGGGTATGTACAAAAACGATAGTACCCGCTTACGATTATTCTTCCGAACACGGAACAGCTCAATCCCCACTATTCTGATGCTGCATAATCGCTCTCTATCCTTTACGGATAACAGAGGAATAAACCCGAAAAGTTTAACTTTCAGATGATAAGATCGCGAAGGCGCAGGTGGCGGAGGGTAGATAAGAGCGGTATTCCCATACGGAGAAAGATCATGATACTTTTGCCAGAGAGAAGCGTGAGGCAGGCACCTATCTCTCCACGGCTTATACCACACGTAGTGAAATACGGCGGCTTGTGTTTCCATTTCCTCCCAACTGCCAAACTGTGTCTGATATAGCTCATTCACATATTCCAACGTTCGTTCAAGCCTGCACGCGACAGCATAACAATTCCAAATGTAAGGAAGATACCGCACCCTCCCCCTACACACTTTGTTGAAAACATCCTGCTCGCACAATGGATATTGCGACGGATCATCGCGAAATTGTTCCCATACTTTTTCAGGAATGCGATCTTCCCTCCATTGCTTGAGATTCATCAACAGAACACCCGCATTGAAATAAGTTTCTGTATTATAAATCTTTGCTCGTTCTTGTGCTAAGCCTGGCGCTGCCGCCAACAGATAATCTTGTATATCAATGTTCCATAAATCTGTCAAATCCTTGGTGACAAGAATATCCCCATCTAAAAATAGAACCTTTTCAAAACTGTTCAAAATTTCCGGAATATCCGTCTTGATGATGGTTGATATAGACCAGGTACCCCCTAGTACAATATCAATTGAATTGTATTTCTCTTTATCTTCAATTTCATACATCAACACCTCAAAATCATCTTCTGCCAATGCTTTAATCTGATTTTTCGAAAAAGAAGTCATCCCATTACTGATGCAATGAATGCAGTACTTCGACTCTTTTTTCTTGTTATGCTTCGCCGAAGCCAACATAACCGTTGTTGGATACGCATACCCCTCGTCACTAATGACCGCTATGTGTACAGTTTGTGAGTGATTCATCTTTTTTACATCCCCATTTCGTTTTAGTCATTCTTACTCAAGAACCATTGCCATCCCACAGAAGGTAGGATGAAACAAAGGCAGTATACAGCATTACCAATGCTGGAGTCAAATCCAAAATGTGGGCTGTATAAGTTTCTACAATATGAGAGGTATTTTCGGGAATAGAATATTCGCCCAAATCCTAATTCGCAGAGAAGACTTTTTCGATAAGTTATTGATACAGCGTAGGCCTACCCGGGATCTGCATTGGTAATACTGCACTCACTTACCCCCCCAAAGTTCTGCCGTATCCAAACAGTGTTGTAAAAGTGAAGCTTTTTGCTTTTATTCCTCTGCTGACCATTAAAGACAGAGAAAGTAAATGTACCATTCGCTTTATGGGTATAAATTTATTCCGCATCAAAAAGCAAGGCAAGAAACGTACGCTGTGTTTTTGGTTTATCCCAATTGCCACATGGCAAGATCATAAATGATTTCTCCGGTCATTCAAGGAGGCGGTGTTGTACGCATTGGTTGGTGGACTGAAAGCATGTTCCTTTCATGAGCGAACCAATCATTCTAGGAAGGTGTAGATATCCACCACACAAACAACCACTTATAACCCAATTCTAAGGGAGTCATTCATCATCTTTGTATATGTTGTAATCTTGCGCAGCAAATGGCCGTAAAAAGCTTTTTTCTCCTTGTATCTCTGTTTTCTTTTTCCCATGCTTATGCTACGCAAGAATGAACAGCGCCAATATTGCCACCAAATGGAATGACGCTTCATCCACAATGCATGAAGGTGCAACAACACTCCCATGTCATCGCCGGGATGCACCCCAAAAAAACGCGATGGCGAAGAATCAAAGTTCATTTTCACCGTAGCCACACGGGCTACATGCTGTTCGAATGAGTTTTTGTACGGAATCATCCTTCCGGCGCGCGCCTCGGCATCCTCTTCATTCCAAGCAAAGCGATTATGCGCAGAGTTGCAGTAAATCGCATCGTAAAGAAATGCGATTTTCTCATGAGAAGTTGCGAGTGAGTTCAAGGAATGTTCGATATCGCAGGGACGGATACAGGCATCTGCATCATATTCAAATGCCCGCATCTGTTTCTCAGAATCTGTTACATCCTCTTGGGTTTCGTCTCTTCCCCATAATTTCCCAGTTTTCAACATTTTGGCAGGCACCCCGGCATGAATGGAATTCGGTGGGCAATACTTCCCCGTCAAGATAGCGCCTTGCCCCAATATACTACCGGAAGCCATGCGACTGCCCTTGAGAATGGAGGCATTCCTCGCCACCCATACGTGGTCACCTATAAAAATGGAGCGGTAGTAATTGACTTTTTTTCCGGAATTTGCATCGTGAATGGGATGTGCATCCCATTCTGTCATTTCAACATTTTCAGAAAACATGCAGTCGTTGCCAATGAAGAACGTAGTATCAGGAGCAATTCGTATGCGTTGCGGTCTGCCAAACATGTGCATCGTTGTATCATCTCCTATGTAGCAGACAGAGTTGTTGCGTAACTCTATTGATGCGTTCCCTATGCACCACGTATTCCCCACAAACAGCGTAGCATTTTCACCTTTGAGCGCAATAACGCACAATCCTTCAGAACGTGTTTCCCCCGCAAAATAGATGGTAGCGTTTCTTGAATCTTTGGTATCTATATAGACATTCAACTCAGACGGCTTCCTGTGTGCATAAATGGTATTCCCGCGCTCATCAACAAACTTTTGCATTACTTACGTATACCATACGGCAAACAGGAAGACAAGTTATTTTTCTTATCAGGGCAAACGCATTGGAGTAGTGTCATGCAAAGCGGGTCATGCAAATACAGACTTAAGGACCTCTAAAGCAAAGTCTTCCTGCAAGGCTGCCTTGAACTTCATAGAACGATAGGATAACTTAGTAGGATGAGTATCTTTGTATCATTTGAGAATATTTCGTGCAAAGCGCAGCAAACGCGAGAAATTCTCCGCTGAATACCCCGCCCTCTTCTGGCTTGCGTCTTCATTGAAGGCCATATCCAGCACCCAGTGTAATTGGTTTTCAATCCCCCAATGGGCACGAATCCATCGCGCAAATTGAGATGCCTCTACATGGTGCAAGCTAGTGATATAGAATCTGGTTTCCAATGCTTTATACTCATTATTGGATTTGTCGTAACGTAGCGAGTCCACACGAATTACGGCAGACAGACCAGGCCAGAACTGGCTGACATAAGCCATGTCTCTGTAAATTCTTGTTCTGCGTTGTTCGACACGTCCATGGCCAGCATCTGCATCAATGAAATCATCGTCCGGGCAGCAATGCTTGGACATGAGCAGGGCATCAAGCCGCAAAGTGGGTTGATTATCTTTGACTGCAAGGATGTAATCAGCCTTTTTAGAGATAATCTTAGCCGCAATATCTTTCTGACATCCCATCGCATCAATTGAAATGGTGCATCCTTCTATGTCAATCATATCAAGCAATTTAGGGATGGCGGTTATCTCGTTGGACTTCTCATCGACCTTGAATTGAGCAAGAGAAAGTCCGCAACCGCAAGCAAAAGCGCTGACCATGTGAACGAAGGAATGGGCAGAAGATTTATTGCTTCCACGGAGAGATTTTCCATCAATAGCGATAATATCCGGCGGAAGAGAGGAGACAAGGGAAGAGATCCATTCCTGCAAGGCTGCTTCGAGAGACTTGGGATCGAGCAGAGAGAAGACTCGATTAAAAGTATCGTGGGAGGGTATGCCGGCGGGTAATTCGAGGAATTTTTTGAGAAGAGAATGTCTTTCCTTGCCATAAAGTTCCATGTCGTCCCATGTTTCGACTCCGGAAAGGACAGCAAGCACAGCGATGGTTAATATATCGACAAGCTTATGTTTAAGGTTAAAACCATCTCTGAAATCATTTACTTGCGACATGTGGCCCACAGGCGACCAGACCTTGCAGAACATGATTACCCCCTTCAATCATTCCCTGCAAACCCTCATTGAGAACTTCCCCGAGGATCGGCTCTTCCTGCATCCCATCAAGCTTTCCCAGTGGAAATAAGAGCGGCAGTACAAATCGTGAGGCGGTCGTCCCGCCAGGACTGGCAACTTCCCCTGGACTACACGCACAGAAATTATAACAAGCGCTGAGGCGAGCCTCAACGCTTGTTGTCCTTTAACCTGAAGCAGCGAAAACCGCGACCATATTTCATATTCTGCATTCTGCGTTCTGAACTCTGCATTTGCCCCCCCTGTGCTCCCGAATTTGAAACTGATAACAAAATTCGGCAGGTTGGCGAATCTTTTATGCTTGACTTAACTCCACCTATGCGGTAACGTGTAGTCAAGCATTATGACAGACCGTCGCATCGTAATTACAGGTATGGGCGCCCTTTCCCCCCTCGGCAACAGTGTAGAGGAGACATGGGAGGGCATGAAAACGGGTCGCTCCGGTATTGATAAGATTTCCCTTATTGACGACAGCAACCTGAGCATTCACATTGCAGGTGAAGTGCGTGGCTACGACCCCGCCCCCTACTTCAAGAAGGATCCCAAGGCCGTGCGCCGTTGCGACCGCTTCGAGCAGCTGACCATGGGTGCCGTGGCAGAGGCTCTGGAGAATTCCGGGCTCGACCTCGACACCGTGGATAAGACCCGCGTGGGCGTGATGATCGGCTCCGGTATCGGCGGTCTGGGTATTCATGGTGAAGGCTGCGAGGCGCTCCTCAAGTCCGGCCCCCGCCGCGTGAGCCCGTTCTGCATTCCGTACATGATTACCAACATGGCCTCCGGCATGGTGAGTATCGAGTACGGTTTCGGCGGCCCGAACATGAGCATTTCCACCGCCTGCGCCACCGCCAACCACAGCATTGGTGAGGCCTGGCGCATCATGAAGTTCGGCGATGCCGATGTGATGATCTGCGGCGGTGCCGAAGCCTCCATCCTGCCTGTGGGCATTGCCGGTTTCGCCAACATGAAGGCCCTTTCCACCCGCAACGATGACCCCGCCACCGCCTCGCGTCCGTACGATGTGGACCGCGATGGCTTCGTGATGGCCGAAGGCGCCGGCATCATCATTCTGGAGACCCTGGAGCACGCCAAGGCCCGCGGTGCAAAGATTCTGGCCGAACTGGTGGGCTATGGCCTGAGCGCAGATGCCTACCACCTCACCTCCCCCATGCCGGAAGGCGAAGGCGCTGCCCGCTGCATGAACATGGCGCTCAAGCACGCCGGGCTGAAGCCCACGGATGTGCAGTACATCAACACGCACGGCACCTCCACCCCGCTGGGTGATATCTGCGAAACCAAGGCCATCAAGGCCTCCTTTGGTGACTACGCTACAAACGGTCTGGTAGTGAGCTCCACCAAATCCACCACCGGTCACCTGCTGGGAGCTGCCGGTGCCATTGAGCTGCTGGCCTGCGTGATGGCCATCCGCGACAATTTCGTGCCGCCCACCATGAACGTGTTCAACCAGGACCCCGAATGCGACCTGGATGTGTGCCCGAACGTGGGCCGCAGCATGACTGTGGATGTGGCGCTGAGCAACTCTTTCGGCTTCGGCGGTCACAATGCTTCCCTCATCGTGAAGCGCTACGTGGACTAATGCCCAGGTCATAATGCACCTTTGCGCGGCGGCCGTGGTATCCCCACAGCCGCCGTGTCTTATCCCCCCCCCGCCGCCACCATGAAAAACCCACTCGCCGGAATCCTGCACCTCAAGAACCGCACCGACCACCTGCTGCTGCGCTGGGCGGGGCTGAGCTTTGCCGTGCTGGTGCTCATCGTCATTCTCACCGCCGCCGGAGCCATGGAATACCTGGAGCTGGAGCAGATCCGCTTCCTGGGCGGCAGCCCGTTCTACATTGGCGCCGAAGAAGCGCAGATCAGCCTGCTGGGGCCTGCGGGAACCTTTGCCCTGTGCCTGGGGGTCACGTTCTACCTGGCGCTGGTCATGCTGCGCGAGCGCCACTTCTCCGGCCGCCTGCAAGTAGGCATCCTCTCCGTGGTGGCTCTGGCGCTGCCGGGTATCCTCTGCGTGCTGTGGGGCGGGGTTCTGAACATGGCCGCCCCGGTCATCTGCGCCCTGGCCTGCTGGCTCGGGGCGGAAATCCTGCACCTCTTCTGCCGCCGCCCATGAAAGCCCAGGATTACCCACGCCCCGTGCTCGATATGATAGCCGCGCTCAAGCGCATGCCCGGCGTAGGCACGCGCGGGGCTGAGCGCCTGGCGCTCTGGTTCCTGCAGCAGGGGCGCAATGAGGCCCGCCAGCTGGCCGGTGCCCTCACCACCGCGGTGGATTCCGTGGGCAACTGCCCGGAATGCGGCTTCTTTGCCGGGCAAGGCTGCCGCTGCACCGCCTGCGATGACCCCACGCGCGATTCCTCCCTCCTCTGCGTAGTGGAACAACCCACCGATGTGCTCCCCATCGAGCGCTGCGGCACTTTCCGTGGTCTCTACCACTGCCTGGGCGGCAAAATTTCCCCGCTGGATGGCATCATGCCCGAAGACCTCGCCATCGACAAATTGCTGGAGCGCGTGAAAGCCCACCCCGGCTGCGAGGTGATTCTGGCCGTGGGCAGCGATGTGGAAGGCGAGGCCACCGCGCTCTACCTGGCCGAAATACTGGGCAAACTGCCCTGCCGCTGCACCCGCCTGGCCCAGGGCATGCCCGCAGGTGCCGGCCTGGGCCAGGCCGATGCCATTACCGTGATGCGCGCCCTGGAGGGCCGCCGTGGCCTGTAATGCGGCACGCAGTGCCGCTTTCGCACCGCCGCAGGCGGTATTTCGTGTGCAGCGCAAGCTGCACTTTCATACCACAGCGCAGCTGTGGTATTTACATACTTGCGGAGCAAGTAATTCATTGAGCGAAGCGACAAGTTACCGCTGCATCAGCAGCGGTACTTCCTATGAAGCGGTACTTTATCGGTGTGCGTTCATTGGGAAGATACCTCCGACGCTTTTTTCCCAATGTCTGCATCATCATATTCTGCGTAGAATTGGCAGTACCGCTGCTGATGCAGCGGTAACCAGTCGACCCGCTGCGCGGGTCTCAATGAATGACACCGGCTCTGCCGGTGTAGGTAAATACCACAGCTGCGCCGTGGTATGAAAGCACTACTGCCGTAGTGCATGAAATACCGCCTGCGGCGGTATGAAAGCGGCACTGCGTGCCGCATTATTTAGATTGACAGGCAAGGGGAAAGCCTGTATACTCCCGCGCGTTATGGAGAACCAGACCGCCAATATCGATCTCTCGGCGCTCGACACGGAAGCCATGCGCTCCCGTCTTTCCGAGCTCGGGAGCTATCTTTGACCTCGGAAGCCTTGAATCGAAAGTAGCAGAACTGGATGAGCGCATGAGCGCCCCGGATTTCTGGGATAACCCGGAGGCCGCACGCGCCCTCATGAACGAAGTGAACCCGCTCAAGCGCCGCCTGGAGCAGTTCCGCAGCCTGGAAACCGGGCTGGAGGACGTGGAAGTCGCCGTCGAGATGGCAGGCGAAGACCCCGATATGGCCCCCGAAGCCAAGGCAGAGTACGATGCCTGGTTCAAGCGTCTGGAGGAATTCGAGCTGCTCACCCTGCTCAACGGCCCGCACGACAACGCCGGCTGCTATGTGACCATCCACGCCGGTGCCGGCGGCACCGAGGCCTGCGACTGGGCCAGCATGCTGCTGCGCATGTACCTGCGCTACTGCGAACGCCACGGTTTCAACACGGAAATCATGGAAAGCACCGATGGCGATGAAGCCGGCATCCGCTCCGTGACCATCAAGATTGACGGCGAATATGCCTACGGCTACCTCAAAAATGAGCGCGGTATCCACCGTCTGGTGCGCATGAGCCCCTTTGATTCCGCCGGCAAGCGCCACACCTCATTCTGCTCGCTGGATGCCACCCCGGATATCTCCGACGATATCGAAATCGAGGTGAAGGAAGCCGATGTGAAGATGGATACCTACCGCTCCGGCGGCAAGGGTGGCCAGAATGTGAACAAGGTGGAAACCGCCGTGCGCCTCACCCACCTGCCCACCGGTATCATCGTGGCCTGCCAGACCCAGCGCTCCCAGCTCCGCAACCGAGAGGAAGCCATGCGCATGCTCAAAGCCCGCCTCATCCAGCTGGAGGAAGACCGCAAGCGCGCCGAAGCCGACCGCCAGTATTCCGAAAAGGGTGATATTGCCTGGGGCAACCAGATCCGTTCCTACGTGTTCCAGCCCTACCAGATGGTCAAGGA